>JBDRZL010000002.1 GCA_039803925.1 candidate division WOR-3 bacterium
TCTTTTTAACCTTTTCAAGAACTTCCATATGTTTACTTGCTTCAACATTTACAAGAACAAATGCCTTTACCATATTTTACCTCCTTTTGAAGTTTTAATTTTAAAATTTAAATTATAAAAAAATCAAGTAATATAAACAAAAAATCTTGTTTTCTTAATATCGTCAAATCCACCTAAATATCTTGAAAAGCCTTTAAACACCAAAACCTGCTGATAAACTAATTATAAATATCTTTTATAGCATCTTCAATTAATGGAAATTTAAATTTATAACCTTCCTTTAAAAGATTAAAGGGTATAACCCTCTGATTCTGCAATATCAAATTATCAGCCATTTCACCCATTATAATTTTTAAAATAAAATCAGGAATGTAAAATAAAAGGGGTCTTTTCAAAACCTTTGAAAAAGTCTTATAAAAATCAAAAGTTTTAACAGGGTTAGGAGAAACTAAATTAAAAATTCCTTTCAAATTTCTTTTATCAATAAAAAAAGAAAAAATCTTATAAACATCTTCAATGTGAATCCAGGAAATCCACCTCTCTTTATTACCTATAATTGAACCAAGAAAAAATTTAAAAGGTAATTCTATTTTTTTAATAAAACCACCATTACCCAAGACAATACCAAGTCTTGCAATAACTCTCCTTACTCCCATCTCTTCTATTAACTCTGAAGCTCTTTCCCACTCTTCTACTACATAGGAAAGAAATTTATTACCCTTTTCCCCATTTTCATTTATTTCTTCATCACCTCCATTATAATAACCTATGGCTGATGCTTGAATAAAAACTTCTGGTTTAACCTTAAAAGTGCTTATAAAATCACATAGTTTCTTTGTAAAATTTACCCTGCTTGTAAAAATTCTTTCTTTTTTAGATTCAGTCCACCTTAATGAAAAAATGTTTTCACCCGCAAGATTTATTACAGAATCAAAACCCTCAGTATCTATATTTCCAATTATATCTCTTCCATTCCATAAAAAAGCTTTGAATTTCGTTTTCTCGGGTTTTCTTGTAATAACAAAAATTTCATAACCCTTTTCATAGAACTTTTGTGAAATATAACTTCCTAAAAATCCACTTGCACCTGTAATCAAAATTCTCATATTTAAACAAATATTAAAAGAAATCCTGCTAATAGAGATAAAAAGGAACCAATTAGAAAGGGAATTTTAAGTCCAAAAGTTTCCCATAAAATTCCAAATATAAAAGATGCAATTAAAAGTCCGACACCCTGAAGAAAATAAAAAAGCCCAAATCCTGTTCCTTTTTTATCTTCAGGTAAAAAATCAGATATTATTGCTCTTTCAATCCCTTCTGTAAATCCATAATAAAATCCATAAAACATAAATAAAAATAAAAAGTTTTTTAAATCCTTTGCGAAAGCAAAACCAAAATAAGATAAAGAATAGATGAGCCATCCTGAAAAAAGAATTCTCTTTTTTCCAAATTTATCAGCTAAAAAACCTGCAGGGATTGAACTTAAAGACTTAATTAAATTAAAAAAACTCCATAACAAAGGTAAACTTGCCAAAACTAAACCTTCCTCTTTAGCCTTTAAAATTATAAATGTATCAGAAGAATTAGATATAGTAAAAATAAAAAAAACAAAAAGAAAAAAATAATATTTAAAAGGCAATTTAAAATAAAAGGAAAAACTTTCCTTTTTCAAAATCAAATTTTCTTTTTTTTCCTCTTTTACAAAAATGGAAATTGAAAGAACTGCCAATAAACCGGGAATTAAAGAAAAATAAAATATATCCCTTATTGAAAAATGTGTGATAAGTAATAAAGCAAATAGTGGACCTATAAATGCTCCCAAATGGTCCATTGCCCTCTGGAAGGAAAAAGCCTTTCCTGAATGCTCTTTTGAGACCGATAAGGCAATTAAAGCATCTCTTGGAGCACTCCTTATACCCTTACCAGTTCTATCAAAAAATCTGAGAAGAATAACATTAAAAATATTATTCGCAAAACCGAGAAGAGGTCTTGATATTGCAGCAATTAAATAACCTATTACTGTAACTTTTTTTCTTTCTTTAAGTTTATCTGAAAAATAACCTGAAATAAGCTTGAAAGTGCTGGAGGTAAACTCTGCAATACCCTCAACAATTCCAAGACCCTTTGCTCCCTGCTTTAAAGTTTCAGCTATAAAAACAGGTAATAAGGGATGAACTATTTCCGAAGCAATATCATTTAAAAGGGAAGTTAAACCGAGAAAAAATGTATTTCTATTTAACCAGTTTTTCATAATTTAAAAATTTCATAAGAATTATAAAGGAAATTATCCCTGGAATAACAATAATTCCCCACATAATTAAAGGAGTTTTTATAAATAAATCAAGGATAATACCTCCATATACAGGTGCACTCGCCCATCCAAGACCCTCAAAAAGTCCAAGAAACCCTATATATAAACTTTTCTTTTCCTCCTTAGAATAAATTGTTACTACTGTTGTTATAAGTGGAAGAGTTAACATTTCACCCGAAGTGAAAATAAAAACAAAGAAGGCAAAATCAATAAAATTTTTTGCAAAAGAAAATAGAAAATATCCGAGAATATAAAGAAAAATTCCTGTAAGTAAAGCTCTTTTTATACCTAACTTCTCAGAAAATTTTGTAAATAAAATCTGTAAAAAAACAACTGAAAGCCCATTTATTGTGTATAAGTATCCTATATAAATATTTGATAATCCTCTTTCCTTTGCAAAAACAGATAAAGTTGAAATCATCTGACCTGCTAAGGTAAAAATTAAATAAGAAGAAAATAAATAAATTAAAAAAAATTTGTCTTCAAAAATATCTTTTATTTCTTTTAAAAATGAAGTTTTGTTCAAAACAGGTATCTTTGGACAAATAACGCCAAATTGAATTAAAGGTATAACTAAAAGAGAAAATAAGGAAGATAAAGAAAATAAAAGCAAATATGATAAAGAAGATAAAAAGCCTCCTATAGCAGGACCAAGAGCAAAACCCAAATTTGTCCCAATTCTTATAACTCCAAAAGCTCTCGGTCTATCTTTTGGAGGTAAATAAACACCAACATAAGAATCAGAACCAATTTGAAAAAAGGAAAAACCAAGAGAATTGAGAATAAAACCTATTGAAAATAATAAAGGAGGGACTTTAAATACTATAAAAATAGTAAAAAATAAAAATGCAAAAAACCTTGATAAAAGACCCAAAATCATTATATTTTTGCAACCTAACCTATCTCCTAAAAAACCTGCGAAAATTCTTGAGAAAGCACCTAATAGAGAAGCTGTTCCAACAAAAAGACCTATAATTTTCATAGGAACTCCTCTCACTGAATAAAGATAAATATTTAAAAAAGGTATTGAAATAGAGAAAGCAGCAGCAGAAAAACCTCTTGCTATTGAAATAATAATTATTTCTTTTAATCTTGACATTTTATTTTTTTCATGTTAAAATTTTATAAGGAGGGTTAAAAATGATTATCTTATTCATATTTAATATATTTTATAATGCAAGTATAGGTTATAAAGGAATAGCATCTGATTTTGCAATTAATGGTATAGAAACATGGGTTTCCTTTCCACTTGAAAATAAAGTCCTTAATGTAACTGAAATTGAAATAAACATAAAACAACCTACTGTGATACTTAATAAAAATGAATTTTTATACATTGTAAATAACTTGGATGATATAATTCATGTTTACAGAAATAAAATATTTTCTCATAATATAAAATTGCCTCAAGGAGATTATGTTTCAGGATTTATTTCAGGTAACTCACTTTTCCTATTAAGCAGGGAACCCTCAGGGATAATTAGAATAAATGGAGATAAAGATTATACAGCTTTTCCTGTTAATTCATATAAGCCGATAGATTTCAGGTTTTATAAAGATAAATTTTATATCCTTGACAGAAAAGGACCAGCAACTAATTTAAGAATAATGGTTTTTGACAAAGAAGGTAATTATCTTGCTACTTTAGTTGAAATACCCAAAAACTTAGGAGGCGGAATAGAAGTAGCAGAAATAGATAGAAAAGACCTCCTATTTGTTACTAATTCTCTTATGGGTAAAGTTTATATTTACTCTTTAAATCCTTTTACAAAAATAGACTCTTTTGGAGCCTATGGTGATTCAATCTATGAATTCAAAACACCCACTAAAATTAAATTTATAGATAATAAACTCTATATTTTAAATCAAAGGAATTCAAGAATAGATATCTTTACCTTTCAAAACATTTACACAACCGGAATATCAGAGAAAATTGGAGAACCCTTTGATAATATAAAAATTTTAAACAACAATCTTCATTTAAATCTAAAGATTCCAGATGGCAATTACACTATTCATGTATTCTCTTTAGATGGAAGAAAAGTTATGAAAATTGATAATATTAAAACTATAAATGGCTTACTTAAAAAAGAAATTCCCCTATCTTTAAAGAAAGGAATTTATTTTGTTATAATCAAAGAAAAAGAAGGTAAGTTTATAATTCAAAAGGGGGTTAACCTGAAATGAAAAAGAAAAAAATTTATATTTTTATTTTTCCAGCAATAATATTTGCCTTAGATTATCCTCATAATAACAATTCTCCAATAAAAGACTGGGATGTCACCTGTAGATCCTGTCATGACATCCATAATTCAAATTATCCTTACCTTGGAAAAGTTAATGGGAATTACAATATGTGTTATACTCTGTGTCACAACCCCACAGGAGACGCAAAGAATTTTGTAATTGAAGAAAGTAAAAAAGCAATTCCAGGATCAGGAGGTATTCACCACTCTTTTGATGTTCCTGGAGATAATGCAGGCTACGATGCAAGCACTTCAAATGCTCAATACAAAAATTATTATGTAAATATAGGTATTGATGCATATAAATTAACCTGCTCCACCTGTCATGAACAGCATAACCATAATGGAGGTGTTCCTTTCCTTGTAAACTCATCAGAAACAATGTGCAGGGATTGTCATTCTCCAAGAAATCAAAACATACCACCATATACATCCCACCCTGTAGGTGTAACAATACCCTCAAATCCCTATTACCATAACCCACAAAATTTACCTCTTGTAGATGGTAATCAAGTTGGTTGTATGACATGTCATGATATTCATTATGCTTATTCTGATACAAGTGTTTATGGAACAAGCACTTCTGGAACAACTACATCATTAACAGATAACACAAAGAACTGGCCTACAAACAAATTTATAGGATGGATTATAAAAATTTATCCAAATGTTAATGATACAGGAAACTGGTATCAGGTAAGAGTGATAACATCAAATACTTCTAATACAATTAACTGGTCAGTACCATTATATGGATCAGGAATTTCCTCTGGAAACAGATATGTAATTAAAAGGACAGGAACTGGTAACGGGTATCTCTTAAATCAAGCTATGCATAAATCTCCTATGAATAACCTTTGCACAAACTGTCATAGTTGTGCTTTGTGTCATGACCCCTCGGATGTCGCCCAAATAGGATCCCATTTTACGAATATTAACACTCTCTGGCCAGGTGGTCAATATGGTTCTGATTATGCATATATTGACTTAAATGGAAATCTATTACCTCCAGCAAGAAAAAGCGAGGCAACAACAAATTCTCCTTTACCGAGTTATTTGAGAAACTCATGTTTTAACTGTCACTGGCCACATGGATGGAAAATTCCAAATACTTCACAAAAATATGCGACACTCTTAGTTGATAAAGAGGAATTTTTATGTTTTACATGTCATGATTTTAACGGACCTTCTACAAAAAATATAAAGTCAAAATTTGATAATCCTATAAGATGGGTAACAGCGGCAGTTGGAAACAATAATAATTTAAATCTCAATGATAGACATGATATTCAGGATGAAGCCCAATCAAGGTCAAGAGCAAAAATAGAATGCACAGATTGTCATGACCCGCACAGAGCAAATGGAACAATGCCAATCAAAAAAGACCCTGACCCAACTGACGGAAGAGTCCCTGGGACAGGACAGGTTTTACCAGGAGCAGATTTTCTTACAGAATGGTGTCTTGATTGCCATGATGGAAGTTTTCCACCTACCATAACACCACCCCAAACTCCTTTAGTTAATGTAAGAAATGCCTATATAAATAATGATGTCCATGGAGCAAAAAATGGGAGCCCCACTCTTAAACCGGGTTATGGATGGACAAGTAACCAGATTGTTCCCTGTGCAGCCTGTCATGAGAAAAAACATATGTCTAACAAACATGAACTTTTTCAGGTAAGAGACACAATTTTTTCGCGTGATGGAACAATACCAATTCCTGATGACGATGGACAATTAGGAAATGGGTATGACATTCTGGATAACAATATAAGGAATACAGAAATTAATGGATACGATTTCTGTAATAC
Organism: candidate division WOR-3 bacterium; assembly: GCA_039803925.1. Taxonomy (NCBI): domain Bacteria; kingdom Pseudomonadati; phylum Caldifarciminota; species Caldifarciminota bacterium. The sequence continues at coordinate 6,369 of JBDRZL010000002.1, forward strand.
TTGTCATAGAGGTTCAATGGGTAGTAATAGGTCAAACTGTTTTGCCTCTGGATGCCATCACCATGGAGCTAAATTTTAAAAATGATTTTATAAATTTTCTTAAAAAACTAAGAGAAAAATCAATAAATTCAGGTGTAATGGCTCTTCCAGAAAATTCAGCTTATCTTTTATGTCTCATAACTTATATTTATAGAGAAAATAATTTAAAAATAGTTGAACTTGGTTCAGGATTATTATATTCTGCATTATGGATGTTTTATGGAATATTTATTTCTGGTAAAAAAGGTGAAATATACACTGTGGAAAAAAATGATGAAATTTATAAAGAAAGTCTAAGAGTATTGGAAGAAACTTCAGAAATTTTAAAAATTGATTTAAAAGAAACTATTAAACCTTTTAAAAAAGATGCCTCTCTTCTTAAAGGTAATGAATTTGGAAAAGATATTGATGTTCTTTTTCTTGATATTGATAAAAAACTTTATCTTGAATCACTCAAGAAATTTTTTCCATATGTAAAAAAAGAAGGTCTTATAATTGCCCACAATGTCATTTCTCATAAGGATGAACTAAAAAACTTTTTAGAAGAAATTTCTAATTTTAACAAATATTTTACACTAATTCTTGAAACAGACCCACAGGGTATCTCTGTATCAATAAAAAGATAATATTTAAAAGATTTTTGAAATTTCATCCTGACAAGATATAATTTTGACTTTATTTTTATTTCTATCAACCATCCACTTTCCATATTTTGAATCCTTAAATTCGCCAATTATACTGAAAACAATTTTTCTTGATTTTAATAAATCTATTACACCCTGAATACCTTCTCTTTTAACTGCGACAAGAAGAGCACCTGATGATATTGTTTTTAAAGGGTCAATACCAAAGTATTTAAAAATCTTTTCTCCATCCTTTACTACAGGAATTCTATTTTCATAGACAATAACACCAAGATCTAAAAATTCGCAAAACTCATAAATTCCATTCAATATTCCACCTTCCGTTGGGTCATGTAAAGCAAGAACATCCTGATTTTCTAAAAGCAAAAAGGCTTCTTCTATAATTCCAATCCCCGGTTTTTTATGATAATTTTTAAATTTCTTCAGTAATTTTTCATTAGTAATTTTTTTTAATTCTTCTTCTTTTTCTTTTGTTATTATTGAAATTCCTTCAATTGGCACTTCTTTAACACATAAAAGATAATCTCCTTTATTTACCTTTTTGGGAAAAAAACCCTTACTTTTTTCTCTTAATCCTATCATTGTTCCGGAAATTATAATTCTTTTTAATTCAGGTGTTATTTCAGTATGGCCACCAATTACTGAGATATTGTATTTTTTGCACACTTTTTTAACCTCTTTAAAAATTTTAAAAATTTTTTCATCACTTATCCCTTTTGGAAGAAGTAGAGTAAAAAGAAAATATTCAGGTTTTGCACCCATACATAAAACATCATTAATATTCACCATTACAGCATAATAACCTATATCTTTTTCAGTAAAAGTTATTGGATCCTGAGTGATCACAAGATAATAATCACCTATATCAATTACTGAAGAATCAGCACCTGGACCTGGTTTTATTTTAATCTTATCTGAACTTAAAGGTAAAATTTTTAAATATTTTTCAAGTAAATTTAGGGGAAGTTTTCCTTCTTTTAATTTCATATATAAATTATAGTTTCTTTAGCATAGAAGCAAACATAAAATCTGAATCCATTTCTATTCCATTACAGAAGAAATATTTATCTTTAGTTAAAAAAATTGGGACCCGGGGTTCAATTATTTCAAAATTATATTTTTCAAGTGCTTTTTCTATCTGCTCTTCATTTTCTTCTTTCAATATAGTACAGGTTATATAAAAAAGATAGCCGCCTTTTTTTAAAACATCATAAGCATTATCAATTAACTTTTCCTGCAATTTTTTTAGTTCATTAATTTTCTTCAAATTCATTCTAAAAAGTATTTCTGGCTTTTTTCTGATTGTTCCGAGTCCTGAACAGGGAGCGTCAATTATTACAAGGTCAAATTCTTTTTTTGGAAAAAAAAGGGTAGCATCAGTATTTATAACATAACCATTTATCCTGTATTTTAAAAAATTTTCTTTCAGAATTTTTGCTCTTCCCTTTCTTAATTCACTTGCTAAAATTTTAACATCATTTTTTAAAATAAAACTTAAATATAAGCTTTTTCCGCCAGGAGCAGAGGTCATATCCCATACATAAATTCCCTTTTCAAAATCCTTATAATGCATAACACTCTGCGAAGAAAAATCCTGAACATAATATAAGTTTTCATATAAATCTACTTCCCAAGGATGATAAAAACTTTTATAGGCATAAGGAGGAAAACTGAGTTTTGATAGAAAAAATCCTTTTTCCTTATACTTTTCCTCTATTATCTTTCTTACTTCTTTTTCCTTATCATTAAAATAAACCCTGAAATAATAGGGAGGTTCAGAATGAAACCATTTACAGAAATTAAAAGCGAAATTTTCTCCAAAATCCCTTTTCAATTTTTTATATAACCACTTTGGAATTGAAAAATTTATCCAGGGCTCTTTAAAATCAGGAGGTCCTTTTCTCAATACATTTCTTAAAATTCCATTAACAAGTTTTGAAGCAGCAAAATTCTCTTTTTTAGTTATCTCTGTCCACGAATCACAAACTGCATAGGGCTTCTTTTTTAAAATAATAAGTTCTGTAAGAGATACCCTTAAAATAGTTCTGACACTCGGCTCAAGTTTTTTAAATTTCCCATGATAAAAATTCTTAATTATATGGTCAATGTAAATTAAATTCTTTACTGTTTCAAAACATAACTTTTGAAGAAATTTTCTTTTTTTAGGCTCAAGATTCAAAGAATGGTATATTATTTGTGGTGAAAGAAAAGAATCCTCTTCAAGAACTTTTTCAAGAATTTTAAAAGCAATAACTCTTTCTTCAGTTATACCCAAAAACCTCTTTAAATTTTTCAATAAAACCTGGAATTACATCTTCTACTTTTATATCTTTTTTCTTTTCCTTTGATATATCTGTAATTTCAACATCAAGACCACAGGGTTTGATCCACTTGAAAGGTGAAAGATCCATATTGATATTAAAAGCAAGACCATGAAAAGTAACAGCACCTTTAACTGCTACTCCTATTGAACCAATTTTTTTATCTTTAACAAAAACACCTATATTTTTAGCTTTTCTTTCACCTTTTATACCAAAATCCATCAGAACCCTTATCATAACTTCTTCAAGGTTATAAACAAATTTTCTAATGCTTCTTAACACATCATCTAATTTAATAATTGGATATGAAACAAGCTGACCTGGACCATGGTAAGTTATATCACCTCCCCTTTCTATATGGTAAAGAGGAATTCCTTTTACTTTTAAAAAATTTTCATCTACGAGTAGATTTTTTAAATTACCTTTTGAACCGGTTGTATAAACCGGAAAATGTTCGCAGATTATAAGGGTATCGGGTATAAAGTTTTTTTTTCTTTTCTCCACAAGTTCCTTTTGAAAATCCCAGACTTCTTTATAATCCCTTTTTCCAAGTAATAAAATATTCAAATTTTTCATTTAAAAATTTTAAATAAATCTTGACTTTTATTCAATTATTTAATTATAATTAAGTTTTGGTTCTAATCCATTTTTTACAAATCCTATAAGGGGGCTTTTATGAAAAAAATTATCTCCCTTATACTCCTTGTGGCCATTTTACAAGGAGCAAGAATCACACAGGACCTTGAGAGAAAACTTAATTCTTCCTCTCCTCACGAGTATATAAAAGTTAATCTTGTTCTTGAAAAACAACTTAACGGGATGGAAATTGTAAAAAATATGAAGATGTCAAAAAAGGCTATCAGAAATTATGTAAAGAATGCTTTAAAAGAATTTGCAAGGGAAACTCAAGCACCGATACTTGAAAAATTAAAGGAACTTGAAAAAAGAGGACTGGTAAGAAACATAAAATCCCTTTGGATTGCAAATGTTATAAATTTTGAAGGTAAAAAAGAGGCTATATACGAAATATCAAAACTCAGTGGGATAAGTTCTATTGATTATGATGAAGAAAGATATCTTTTAATTGGTGAAAAAGAGGAAAAGTATCAGAAATTTGCAGTTCCTGATGAAACTTCTTACCCATTAAAAACAATTGAATGGAATATTTTAAAAATAAATGCACCAGAGGTTTGGGCTCAGGGTTATAAAGGTCAGGGAGTAATAGTTGCTGTTCTTGATACAGGTGTAAGGTATACTCATTTAGACCTTGCAGATCATATATGGATAAACACAGATGAAATTCCAAATAATGGATTGGATGATGATGGAAATGGTTATATAGATGATTATTTAGGATGGGACACAGCATATGGAGACAATAACCCTTCAGATGGACATGGGCATGGAACCCATGTAGCAGGAACTGTAGCAGGTGAAGGAATTGCAGGTGATACAACCGGAGTTGCTCCTGAAGCTTTAATTATGTGTGTAAAAGTTTTGACAGATTTTGGTGGTGGAACTGAATCAGGAGTTTGGGAAGGAATGCAGTATGCAGCAGATAATGGGGCTGATATTATAACAATGTCCCTTGGTTGGAGACATGCTTGGAACCCTGACAGAGCAACATGGAGAAATGTTTGTGTAAACATAAATGCAATGGGAGTTGCTATGACTATAGCAGGTGGTAATGAAAGAGGCGTTGATACACCCCCAGATGCTATAAGAACACCAGGTGATGTTCCACCCCCATGGATTCATCCAGACCAAGTTATTCTTGGAAGCACAGCAGGTGTTATAACTGTTGGAGCAACTGATATAAATGATGTTTACGGTTATTTTTCAAGTCCAGGACCTGTAACATGGGAAAATGTCCCTCCCTATAATGACTGGAATTACCAACCTGAGATGGGGCTCATTGATCCTGATGTATCTGCACCAGGAGTATGTATAACCTCGCTGAGTAATACAAGTGATAATGGCTATGAAACCTGCTGGGATGGAACTTCAATGGCAACCCCACATGTTGCTGGTCTTGTTGCTCTTATGCTCTCAAAAAATCCAGAATTAACTCCAAGAATAATTGATTCTATTATAGAATTATACGGGGTTATTGACCTTGGAAATCCTGGTAAGGATAACGATTATGGTGCAGGAAGAATTGATTGTCTTTTAGCTATAAATGCAACACCTTTACCGGGTGCTCCGGAAAAACCAACTGTTATTAGTCCTTACAACTTTGCAAAATTACCTGATTTGAATCCGGTTTTCAAATTCACTTCAACTGACCCTCAAGGTGATAATATTATATACAAAATCTACTGGTCAGGAGATACAAGTTTTGTTCAAAAGGATAGTGCTTTAACTCCACCAATGCCAAGTGGTCAGTTAGTGCAATTTGTCCTCCCTGTATCCTTAAATCAAGGTGAAACTTACTGGTTCAAGGTAAAAGCAAGGGATACAACTTCTTCAGGATACTGGTCAGGTTTAACTCAAAAAAGGTCATTTACCATTGATACTACACTTCCCTCTAATTTCAGTTCTTGGTTCCAAACAAAAGGGGCACAATTTAAATACAATACATTTTTCGGAACAGAAATTGTGGGAGATAGTATACAATTAAAACCCTTTGGTTATATAGAGGACACCTTACTTTTTGAAAATTTTGAGATGGGTATTCCATCCACCTGGACAGTTTTAGATGGTAATTCAGATGGATTTATGTGGACTGCAGGAACCACAACAGATCTTTCCTCATATACCCCACCCAACTATGGAACTCAATATGCCTATTACTCTGATGATGAGGCGGGTAACGGTGTTATAAACTATAATGAAGATATTATTTCACCTAAAATTCCTATTCCTTCCAATGCTTCTAATCTTTTTGTTAAATATGGTTATGGATTCCGCGTCTGGCAAACTGGTGAAACATTTGAATTCTATGCAAGATTTTTCTCAGGTGGAACCTGGAGTCCATGGTATATTTTTAAAACATACACCTCAAGTGTGAGTGGAGAAGAAACTTTTGACTTTTCAACTTATTTACCAAAAGACTCAATTCAGCTAAGATGGAGATATCATGATGAAAGCTCTTCAAGTCACTGGGGATGGGCATGTGCTATTGATAATGTGGTAGTTTATTACAATTATACTTATCAGAATAATGAAGGATATGTTTTAACTTTTCCTATCAATTTTAATGATTTTCAGAATACTTATCCAAAGAATAACTGGGGTTATGCAATTTGGGAAAAATCCAGTCCACAGGATTCTATAGGAATACAGATAGAATACTTTAACGGAACAACATGGCAAGTGATTCCAGATGCTGATTTACCGGGTAATTCTTCAGGATTTTTTACAAATGCTAAAATAGGAGCTTTATCTCTTGAAGCCCTTAATACAAATGTTTATAATTCATTAAGAGTAAAAGTTTTACTTTACAGGAAATCAATATTTACAAAAGCTCCAAATGAACCTGCCCTTTTATCTTTAGAAATTGGTGCTCCAGCAACAGAAGTAAAAGAAAAGGAAATATCCATTACTCCCTATTTCAAATTCTCGCCCCTTATTTTCAGGGAAAAAATAAACTTTAGCTTCATTCTTGAACCCTATAAAAATGCTGAATTAGAAATTTATAACTCTACAGGGAGACTAATAAAAAAGGAAATTTTCAAAGGAGGAAACACTCAAAGAACTATAAATTATACCTGGGATGCAAAATCTAAAAACGGGAAAAAACTTGGAACTGGAATATACTTTATTAAATTTACAAACGGAAATTACAGAAGAACTTTAAAAGCTATACTTGTAAGATAAAAACCTAAAGTTTTTGAACTTTTAAGTAAAAAGGGTCCGAACCCCATTTAAAAATTATTAACCTTTTATATGTATAATTTTATAATTTCTCTTTTAATCTTTTCTTCAAACCTAACAGTCTTACAAATTTTTGTTCCAGGGGAAAATCTTGTTCCTTTTTTTCTTCAAAATGGATTGCAAGAAATAAAAAGATATGATAGAAACAAAGGACTACTTGAAGGAGTTTGCGATAAAAAAATTATAGATTTTCTTGAAAAAAATGGAATTGATTATATAACAATGATTCCTGACCTTGAAGAAGATTTTAAAAATAAAATGCAGAATAAAATAGATTTTGGTCCATACTATACTTATTCAGAAGCTGTTAATGCTCTTAATACAATACACAATAATTTTCCAAATCTTACAACTTCTCCTTTAAATATTGGAACAACATGGGAAAATAGAATAATTTACGCAATGAAAATTTCTGATAATCCAACAGAGAATGAAAATGAACCTGCTGTTTTATTAACAGGAGTTCACCATGCAAGAGAACCCATAGGATGCTCAATTGTCCTTGAATTTGCAAAGTATCTTCTTAATAACTATGGAGTTGACCCTGATATAACATGGCTTATTGATAATAGAGAGCTATGGATTGTTCCTGTAGTTAATCCTGATGGTTATGTTTATAATGAAACATCCAATGGGTCTTGGAGAAAAAATAGAAGAAATAATGGCGGAGGTATATACGGAGTTGATTTAAACAGAAATTATGGTTATATGTGGGGATACGATAATAACGGTTCTTCACCTTATCCATCTGATGAAACTTATAGGGGACCATCTCCTTTTTCAGAACCGGAAACCCAGGCAATGAGAGGATTATGTAATTCAATAAAGCCTGTTATAGCATTAAATTATCACTCCTGGTCAAATTACTTACTTTTCCCATGGGGTTATGATAACTATTATACACCAGATGATGCACTATTCAGAGCAATGAGTATTGAAATGACAAAAAGAAGTGGTTATGAATATGGAACACCTTGGGAACTTCTTTATACAGCAAATGGAGATTCTGACGACTGGATGTATGGAGAACAAAATGAAAAACCAAAAATTTTAGCCTTTACTCCTGAGGTAGGTGAAGCTTTCTGGCAACCTGATACAAATATAATAAAGGAACAGATAGATGAAAATTTGCCAATGAATATGTTTGTTCTTAAAGCTGCTGGACACTTTATTACAATAGATTCTCTTAAATTTGTTGACCAGAATGGGGAGAGAATTATTAATAGAAAAGATACAATCAATTTAACTTTCTGGTTAAGAAATTGGGGAATAAATGGAAATCTAACAAATGTAACTGGGCTTTTAAAATCAACAGGAACATGTGCAAAAGTAATTGACTCATTAATAAACTTTCCAGATATACCAGCATTTCCCGGAAATTCTGTATCAAACTCTATTCCATTTAAATTAGTGGTTCATGATTCTTTTCCTGACTCTTCTGCTATACCCCTGAATTTAACCATACAAGGAAATCCAGGATTTTCAAGAGTTTACAATTTTTACATAAGTAACCCCCGAACACCTATAATCCTTTTTTATGATGGTTATGAAACAGGACTCTCTAACTGGATTCAAGGAGGAACTCCTCAAACATGGCAAAGAACAACAAATAACCCCCATTCAGGTTATTACTCACTTACGGATAGTCCAGGAAACTATGGAGATAACATAAATACCTGGATAAGGACTGCTTCACCAATTAATCTAAATGTTAATACTGATTCAATTAAACTTATATTCTGGACAAGATATTCTATTGAATCAGGTTGGGATTATGCATATACTGAAGTTTCAACAAATGGTTCTACATGGAATTCACTAATTTCTTTTACAGGTTCACAAACAAATTGGAAAAAAATAGTTCTTGACTTAACACCTTATAAAGGAAATCAAATTTATATAAGGTTCAGATTGTGGAGTGATAATTATATTAATTATGACGGAATATACATTGATGATGTTTCTGTTGTTTTTAAAAAGGGACCATATTTTGCTGACTGTCCTCAAATAAGTGTTTATGAAAAAGGCTCTGATATTTTAAGGGAAAGTGTATATCCTGAAGTAAAGACAATAAAGTTTTTCTCAATGAAGGCAAAAATTTCAGGCGAATATAAAATAAAAATCTTTGATGTAAATGGAAGAAAAATTAAAGAAGATTTTGTATATCTGAAAAAAGGTGAGGAATACAGATTCAAACCTTCTGTAAAAGGAGCTTACTTCTTTAAAATAGAAACAAAACTATTTAATAATAGGGGGAAATTTATAGCAGATTAATCATAAGGAACTTTACGGTAATAAATAGTTTCAAAATTTTTATTTTTTAAGTTGTAGATGAATTCGATTCTCACACCTGAATAAAAAGGGTCTTTTAATCTTAAAAAATAAATAATTATAATTTTATTTTTATCCTCACTAATTCCAGAGAATAAATAATTAAACTTATGATAAAGTGAATCTTCAAGAGAAAGAAGATTTAGGATTTTTTTAAATATATAGGAATTTTGCTCAATTTTGTGTTTTGCTTCTTTTATTATTTCTTCATCATCAACTTTTTTAAAATTTGATTTGAAAGAACCTTCTTTTAATAAAACATTATTAAAATAAGATAATTTATAACAAGAAGAAAGAAAAAGAAAATAAATTAAAAATCTTTTCATAAATAGATTATAATTAACCTATATGATGTTAAACAAAATCTACGATGTAATTGTAATAGGAGGAGGACCTTCAGGTTCCTTTTCCTCCCTCAAACTCTCTGAGAAGGGAATAAAAACCCTTTTAATTGAAAAGAAAAAAATAATAGGAGAACCGATTCAATGCGGAGAAGGAATTTCTAAATTTGCCTTTGATGAAAATAAAATAAAAAAAGAAGATTTCTTTATAGATAGAAAAATAAAAGGTTCCAAAACCTTTACCCCAAGTGGGTATTACCTGATTTTCCCCATTGAAGGCTACCTTATAAAAAGAAATAAATTCGACCTCTACCTTGCTCAATTATCCAAAGAAAAAGGAACTGAAGTTAAAATAGATGAAAAAGTATTGTCTATCAATAAAATACAAAATTATTTTAAAGTAATTTCTAATAAAAGTGAATATTATTCAAGGTATATAATTTTGGCAACTGGTTATTATGAGGATATTAAGGGAATTAGTTATCCTCCAATTAAGAAAATAGTTGCTATAGAATACAGGTTTAAAAAGAATAGTTTTGATGATGAGTATCTTTATTTTTATTTTGGAGATGATTTCAAACCATTCTATGGTTGGGTTTTTTTTCATAATGAAGAAACAGGAATAGGGACTGGTTTTTATGGAAAAAATAATAATTTAAAAGGGATTCAAAAACTTATTGAAAAATTTGGATTTAAAAACAGAGAAAAAGTAAAAAAAATAGCAGGCAAAATTCCTTTTTCAAAACCTTTATTTCCTAAGGATTATAAAGGTATATTGAGGGTCGGAGATGCAATAGGAGCAGTCCATCCATATACTGCAGGTGGTATTCACGGAGCTCTCACTACAGGAAGAATAGCTGCTGAAACATTAATAGATTATTTTGAAAAAGAGGGAATTAATGAGATTTATTATAAAAAATTAAAAGAATTACCACTATTCAGGGATTCACTGTGGAATAAACAAAATAAATTATTTTCAAAAAACTCAAAGGAATGGGATGAAATAGGTAAATTAATGCATAAAAGAATTTATTCAAAAACTCCCTGGATTAGAGCAATTTTCTATTTATTTTTTAATCCTTTTTCTACATTTAACCTTTTATTTTTTTTAAATTTGCAAAAAGAGTTTAAGTTTTCAGAAAATTATTCCTATTAAAAAGGAGGTAAAAATGTTATATATTTTATTTTTTTATATTTTTAAAAGCACTTATTTTCCTGATTCTATTTATGAAAAAGGAAGAAATATAATTATAGAAAATATTAAGGGAACATATCTTGAGAATTACACTGATAGTTTTGAAATATTTTTTGAAAAAGAATCAAAAAGTGACAATGAGTTTTGGGTTGAAGGAATTATTTATATAAAAAGACAAGAGATTAAATTATCAAGAAACATCTCTGGATATTCAAATAATGGAATAAATGAAGCACTTAAAGATTTCTGTGAAAATGTTATAATTTACTTGGGATCAATTTTTTACAAACCTCCTGAGGTGGAGGAAGTTAAGGGTAATAAAGTGATATTAAAAAATGGATTTTTAAAAGGAATAAAAAAAGATGATACATTTGTTTATGGAGACCTTTTATCTCCAGCCGGATATATAAAAATAGAAAAGGTTTATGAAGATATATCTTTAGGGAAGATTTTGATTAAAGAAAGAACTCCTATAAAAGGTGAAAAGTTAAGGAAAATAAAGGGAGTATCTTTTTTATATAATTTATCTTTATCCTTATACCTTTCAACTTTAAAAACAGTAAAGGGGGACTTTGGAATGGAAGAAAATATAAAAGATGGTCTTTTATTACTTTCAGGTTTAGGATTCAGATTTAAAATACATGCTCCTTTTTCGTCTTTTTATTTCAATCCTGGTTTATTTTTCTCTACATCAAAAAATCTTGATGCTCAAAAACTTTCACTTGAAGAAAATTACCTTTTAAACAATTTCTTAAGAACAGGCATTTCCTTTGATATATTACTTGTATGGCAAAGAGAAAGATACGGAAAAGAGGTTAGAGCAATAGATTACCTTTTATCTCCCTTTTTAAAAGTTGAAAAGGACCTAAATAACATAAATTTATCAATAAAAACAGAATATTCTCTTGGAAGGATTTTAAGAAACTTTTCATTTGAAAAAATTGGAGGAGATACAATTGTTCCCAACAAGGACCTCATTTACAAAGCAATTGACCCGAAAAGTTTTAATATTGAATTTCTCATTGGATTTAATTTAAAAAAACCATAAGGAGGAAATATGCTAAAAGAAGGACTAAACAAAATACTCTGGGCTCAAAAAAATATGCCTGTTCTTTTATCAATAAGAGAAAGATTTAAAAAAGATAAAATACTTAAAGATATTAAAATTTCTGCTTGTCTCCATGTAACTTCTGAAACAGCAAATCTGGTTATTACCTTAAAGGAAGCAGGGGCAGAGGTTGCCTTATGTGCTTCAAATCCTCTTTCAACCAAAGATGATGTTGCTTATGCCTTAAGAGAAGAATACGGAATTAAAGTTTTTGCAAAATATGGAGCCACAAAAGAAGAATATTATGAGCATATTGAAAAAGCATTATCAATTGAGCCTGATATAACTCTTGATGATGGTGCAGATTTAACTTCTTTTTTGCATCAAAATTTTGAAAAATTTGGTAAAAATATAAAGGGTGGAACAGAAGAAACTACTACCGGGGTCATAAGACTAAAAAGTATGGAAAAAAATAATGTGCTTAAATACCCAATAATAGCAGTAAATGATTCAAGAACTAAATATTTATTTGATAATAGATACGGAACAGGTCAGAGCACAATAGATGGAATTTTAAGAGCTACCAATATTTTGCTTGCTGGCAAAAATTTTGTTGTTTGCGGATACGGATGGTGTGGAAGGGGTGTTGCAATGAGAGCAAGGGGAATGGGAGCTAAAGTTATTGTTACAGAAGTTGATCCAATAAAAGCCCTTGAAGCAAAAATGGATGGTTTTGATGTAATGAAAATAGAGAAAGCAAGTTTAATAGGTGATATATTTGTTACTGTAACTGGAAATAAAAATGTTATTGATATCCCTCATATAAAGAATATGAAAAATGGAGTAATTTTAGCAAATTCAGGGCATTTTAATGTGGAGATCAATGTTGAAGGTCTTAAAAAAATTGCCAAAAAAATTGAAAAGATCAGAGAAAATGTGGAAAAATACACCCTTGAAGATGGAAAGGAAATTTTCTTATTGAGTGAAGGGCGCCTTGTCAATCTTGCAGCAGCAGAAGGTCATCCACCTGATGTTATGGATATGAGTTTTTCCAACCAAGCTCTTGCCTGTGAATATATAGTAAAAAACTACAAAAAAATTGAGAAAAAAGTTTATACTCTGCCTCTTGAAATTGATAGAGAAATAGCAAGATTAAAATTAGAAAGCATGGGGGTAGAAATAGATGAATTAACAGAGGAACAAAAAAAATACCTTGAATCCTGGGAAGAAGGAACTTAATATTTAAAAAGGGGTTCAAATCCCCTTAAGATCTAAGGAGAGTATCATGGAAAATAAAAGAATGTTGCTTTTAGAGCCTATAGTTACAGAAAATGCTCTAAAAGTTCTTGAAAAAAGATATCTTTTGAGAAATGAAAAGGGAGAAATAATTGAAACTCCAAAAGAAATGTATGAAAGAGTTGCAAAAGCAGTAGCTGAGGTTGATAAGGAATACCCTGTTTTTAAAGAAAAGGTATCTGAAACCGAAGAAAAATTTTATTATATTATGTCTCAAGGATATTTTTTACCAAACTCCCCTACCCTTATGAATGCAGGAACAAAAATGGGGCAACTTTCAGCCTGTTTTGTTTTGCCAGTTAATGACTCAATGGAAGGAATTTTTGAAACTTTAAAACATGCTGCAATAATACATAAAACAGGAGGAGGAACAGGTTTTTCTTTTTCAAGATTAAGACCTAAAGGAGATGTTGTAAGAACAACAGGTCAAATTGCATCAGGTCCCGTTTCCTTTATGAAAGTTTTTGATGCAGCTACCGAAGCTGTAAAACAGGGTGGAAGAAGAAGAGGAGCCAATATGGGAATTTTAAGAGTAGACCATCCTGATATTGAGGAATTTATAACCTGTAAGGATGATGTAACAAAAATAACCAACTTTAACATTTCCGTTGCTGTGACTGACGGGTTTATGGAAGCGCTTAAAAGAGGAGAGCAAGAATTTCCTTTAATAAATCCAAGAAATGGTGAAGTAATGAAAAAGGTGAATCCAAGAGAGTTATGGAAAAAACTTGTATATCAGGCATGGAAAAATGGGGAACCTGGTGTAATATTTATTGATAGAATTAACAAAACTCACACTTTAAAAGGAATGGGAGAAATTGAAGCTACAAACCCCTGTGGCGAAAAACCTCTATTGCCTTATGAATCCTGTAATCTTGGTTCTATTAATGTGGTTAAATTTTTTAAAGGAATACCATGGTATCTTGAACATAGAAGAACAGCAAAATGGGAAGAAGTAAGGGATAGAATTGATTGGGAGAAATTTAGAGAGATAATCTATCTTTCAGTTCATTTTCTTGATAATGTTATTGATGCAAATGTGTACCCTCTACCTGAAATTGAAAGGATAACAAAATTAACAAGGAAAATAGGACTCGGTGTTATGGGATTTGCTGACCTTCTTTACCTATTGGGTATCCCTTATTCTTCAGAAGATGCTTTAAAAGCTGGAGAGGAAATAATGAAATTTATTCAGGAAAATGCTCACTATTATTCAAATGAAATTGGAAAAATTAAAGGGCCTTTTCCTACTATTGATAAAAGTATATTTAAAGGCTCAACAAGAAGAAATTCTGTGGTAACAACAATTGCACCTACAGGCACCATATCAATGATTGCTGATACTTCAGCTGGGATTGAACCTAACTTTTCTCTTGTTTATGTTAAAAATGTTATGGGTGGAGAAAGACTTTTATATATAAACAAATATTTCAGACAAGCTGCAGAAGAACTTGGGTTTTACTCAGAAGAACTTATGGAAGCACTTTCTAAAATGCCAACAATAAGGAAAATTGATGAAATTCCCGAACATATAAGAAAAATTTTTGAGGTTACATTTGATATAACACCTGAACAACATGTGAGAATTCAGGCAGCATTTCAAAAATATGTTGAAGACGCAGTTTCTAAAACCATAAACCTTCCAGAAGAAGCTGAGCCCCATGATGTAGAAAAAGCATACCTTTTAGCCTATGAACTTGGATGTAAGGGAATAACAGTTTATAGACATGGTTCAAGACCAGGACAGGTTTATGATACAGCTAAAAAAGAGGAAGAAAAAAGAATTAAAAAATTAAAACCAAGACCAAGACCAAAAGTTGTCTCAGGAAAAACATATAAAATTAAATCCGAACTTGGAACTGTTTATATTACAATAAATGAAGATGAACTTGGACCACATGAAGTCTTTATTCAACTGGGGAAAAGTGGAAGTTCTGCAAACGCTTTAACAGAAGCAATTGGAAGGCTAATATCACTTGCTTTAAGATCAGGAATTGACCCAATGGAAATTGTTGACCAGTTAAAAGGCATAAGATCAATGCCAACATGGGATGATGGGGAAATTATTTTATCCTGTCCTGATGGAATTGGTAAGGTCCTTGAAAAACATTTAAAAGGAGAACAACTCGGTATTTTCCCAGAGGAGAAAAAACATAAAAGAATTATACAGGAAAATCATACTTCCTCAGGTGAAATATGTCCAGAATGTGGTGGAGTTATGGTTTTTGCTGAGGATTGTCTTACATGCCCTCATTGTGGATTTTCAAAATGCTCATAAAAAAGACAAATTATCTTAAAATTATATATGGAAAAATTTCCCTTTTTAATTGCAAACGAGAATTATATAAAAGAAGGTAAAACGACTGATATTTATTTTTTAAGAACAAAAAATATACTTCAAAAAAGAAATATAAAAAAGAAAGTTTTTGCTGAATTTACTGTTTCATCCCCTCCTTATCCTCTATTTGCCTTTGCAGGAATAAGAGAAGTTGTCAAATTACTTGAAGGTAAAAATATAAACCTCTGGGGAATAAAAGAAGGAGAAATTATACCCTCCTCTGATATAAACGGAGTTTTAATTCCTGTAATGGCTATTGAAGGTGAATACACAGAATTCTGTGAATATGAAACTCCTCTCCTTGGATTTATATGTCATGCTTCGGGTATAATGACAAAAGCAATAAGAATAAGAAAAGCAGCAGGTGATAAAATTTTACTTTCCTTTGGAATAAGAAGAATGCATCCTGCTCTTGCTCCTTTTATTGATTTTTATGCGTTTATGGGAGGTTGTGATGGGGTATCTTCTATTGCAGGTGCAGAAGCAATTGGAGAAAATCCAAGAGGAACTATGCCCCACTCCCTCATAATATTAATGGGAGAAGAAGAAGCCTGGAAAGCCTTTGATGAAGAAATATCAAAAGATATACCAAGAATTGCCTTAATTGATACTTATGGAGATGAAAAGGTCCAAGCCATAAAAGCAGCAGAGACTATAAAGGATCTCTCGGGCGTGAGGCTTGATACCCCAGCTTCAAGAAGGGGGAATTTGATAAAAATAATAAAGGAAATTAAATGGGAACTCAAAATAAGGGAAAAAGAAAATATTAAAATCTTCATTTCTGGTGGTCTTGATGAATTTGAAGTTAAAAAACTTTCTGAAGCAGGAGCTGATGGATTTGGAGTTGGAACATCTCTATCAAATGCAAAAGTTATTGATTATGCAATGGATATTGTTGAAGTAGAAAATAAACCCTGTGCAAAAAAAGGAAAATTTGGTGGAAAGAAAAAACCTTTTATTTGTAGAGATGATAAAGAAATAATTGTGGATCACTTTAATAAAGATGAGTTAATTTGTCCCAAATGTAAAAGGAAGATGGAACCTCTTTTCATCCAGTATATTAAAGAAGGTAAAATTGTTTATGAATTTGAAAATGTGAAAGAAGTAAGAAAAAAGATAATTGAAAATTTATTAAACTTATCTTTTGAAGAATTGGGGCTTTAAGTAATTTGAATTAACTATATCACGATTATTTAAATTAAAACTTATATTCACTTTCTTCTCACGTAGATGATTTTAAAACTAACCATTTTCAATATGAGAAGTATTAACCCTATAGGGATTGAACTCTGCATAAAGAATATGCTTTATTTGCATAATCAAATTCCATCAACTTTAATTTTTTTATCTTTTTTACTTGCAAAGGCAACAGGCATAGTTTCTGTATTCATAAAATAACCAAACTCACAATCCCTTGTTATAGCAATAACACCTGCTCTACCACCTGTATTTTTTTCAAGAATTTCAATACCCTTTATGCAGGCTTCTTTGACATTAACACCTTCCTCCACTCTATCACAAACAAATTTTGAGAGAACAACCTTCATTATTGCCTCTCCAATTCCAGTTGCAGAAACAGCACAAAAGGAATTAGCATAAGTTCCACAACCAGGACAGGGAGTATCTCCAACTCTTCCTTCCATTTTAAAAAAAACACCTCCTGTTGATGTTCCTGCAACAATATTACCTTTGCTATCAACAGCACAAGCTCCTACAGTCTCACCAACAAAAATCTCATACTTATCCTTAGCCCATTTTAAAATATTTTTCATCTCTTTTTTTAAAAAATTTTTCTTATCTTTTAGAAATTCAAGGTAAAAATTTAACCTCTCTCTACTAACTAAATTTATTTTTTTAAAACCTTCAAGTAAGGCAAACTCTTCAGCTCCTTTACCAACAAATAAAAGATGTGGTGTTTTCTCCATAACTCTTCTTGCAATAAGAATAGGGTTTTTAAATCCAGTTATCCCTGCAACTGCACCGAATTTTAAGGTATTTCCAACCATTATTGAAGCATCAAGTTCCACTGTTCCCCTTATTGTTAAAACTGAACCAAACCCAGCATTAAAATAAGGATTATCCTCCATTTCTGAAACAGCAGCACATACTGCATCAATTGCTGAACCACCTTTTTCTAAAATACGGAATCCCTTTTCACAGGCTTTTTTCACTCCCTTTATAGCTTCCTTTTTGTTTCTATGTTTTCCAGCCCCTCCATGAACAATAATTCCATAATTTTCCATATATTTTTCCCTCCTTTTTGAATAGAAAATAAAATTATAGGAAAATTTATAAATGAAAAACTATTTAGAAACAACTATTAATAAGGAAATTAAAGAAAAAATTGAAAAATTTGTAAAAATTTTAAAAGAAGTTAATAAAAGAATAAACCTTATAAGCAAAAGAGACATAGAAAAAATTTATGAAAAACATATTACAGAATCACTTTTTTATTTAGAAATTTTAAAAGGAAAAAAAATTGTTGATATCGGTTCTGGAGCAGGTTTTCCAGGCATTGTTCTTGCAATTGTAAGAAAAGACTTTGAACTTTATTTAATTGAAAGAAACAAAAAAAAATCAGAATTTTTAAGAAAAATTAAAAGGGAACTTAATCTTTTAAATGTAAAAATCTATAACTGCGATTTGAAAAATTTTGAGGAAAAAAATGAATTTGAATTTGTATCAAGAGGTGCAGGTTATGTAGAGATACTAAAAATTTTAAAAGAAAAAAATTTAAAAGGCTACTTTTATCCAGTTTTACCTGAAAGAGAAGAAAAATTTGAATATAAAACTTTCATAAACAAATGGACAGGAAAAAAAATAAAAATAGGAATTATTAAAATTTAATCAAAAAATTTCAATGATAAAACAAAAATTACCTTACCTATTATATGGGTTTCCTCATCTGGTTTTAAAATCCCATACTTTTTGTTTTCAGAAATAAGAAAAAAATTATTTTTTCTTTTTATCAATCTCTTTAAAAGATAATCTGTTGAACCGATTCTCAAAAGGACAATATCTCCTAAAGTATATTCACCCCTTTCAACCACAACAAAATCACCCTCATTTATCAAAGGCTCCATACTATCAGAACTTACTTCAAGAACAAAAAATTTTTCTTTATTTTTCAATATTCTTTTTTTTATACGCTCAGGTAAAATAGATAAAGGAAACTCAATCTCTTTTATCCTTTCTGCTGAATCAAAATAAATTTCCCTTTTACCAGCACCTACCTTACCCATTAAAGGCAAATTTAAAAACTTTTCCTCTTCTAAAAAATAAGAAATACTTATTCCAAATATATCCGAAAGCTTTTTCAAATCAGAAAAAGAAGGCCTCCTTTCTCCCCTCTCCCACCTTGAAACCGTAAGCAACTTATAACCAAACAAAGAAGCAAACTCTTTCTGCGTCAGACCCTTATTTTCCCTCAATTCCTTTATTTTTTTCCCAATAATATCCATTCTTAATTATACCAAAAAAATTTAAATTTATCCAATTCGGATTAATTTGATTTATTTATCCAATTTGGATTAAAATTAAAATATGGAAAGAGTAAAAGTTATTTATACTGGTTTTCCTTCACCTGCAAGGGATTATGAAGAAAAGCCTCTTGATTTAAATAAATTTATAGTTTCAAATCCCTTTTCCACTTTTTTTATGAGAGTAGAAGAAGATTTTGAAAGGGAGGGTATTAAAAAGGGTGATATAATTGTTGTGGATGCATCAATTGAAAAATTTGAAAATAGGTTAATTGTAGCAGAATTTAAAGGTGATTTTGTAATAGGAAGAATTATAAAAGAAAAAGGTAAAAAATTTTTTATTTCAAAAAGTATAAAAGAAGAAATAGGAGAAAATATTGAGTTTGAAGTTTTTGGTGTTATAACTTTTCTAATAAGGAGGCTTTAAAATGGCTATAGGTGTTATTGATTGTGATAACTTTTATGTTTCCTGCGAAAGAATTTTTAGACCTGATCTTAAAAAAGTTCCCTGTATTGTTCTTTCAAATAACGATGGCTGCATAATAGCAAGGTCAAAGGAAGTTAAAGAAATGGGTATTCCAATGGGGGCTCCTTATTTTAAATATAAGAATTTAATTGAAAAAAATAATATCTTTTTATTCTCATCAAACTACACTTTATATGAAGAAATTTCAAATAGAGTAATGGGAATAATAAAAAGTTTTACAAAAAAAGTAGAAATATATTCTATTGATGAAGCCTTTATTGATCTTGAAGGAATTGAAAATAAAGAAGAGTTTGTAAAAAATATTAAAGAAAAAATTGAAAAATGGGTAAAGATTCCTGTTTCCATAGGAATAGGTGAAACAAAGGTTCTTGCAAAAATTGCTCTAAAATTTGCCAAAAAAGATGAAAATAAAAAAATTTTTAATATAATAAATCATCCTGAAAAAGATGAATTATTAAAGAAAATAGATGTGGAAGATATATGGGGAATAGGGCCTGTATCAGCAAAATTTTTAAGAGAAAAAGGAATTTTTAATGCCTATCAATTTAAAAATTTGAATGAGGAATGGATAAGAAAAAACCTCACTCTTAGAGGATTAAAAATACTTAAGGAAATTAAAGAAATAAAGTGTTTTGAAATAGAAGGAAATTTAGAAAGAAAGGGTATAAGTGCATCAAGAACTTTTGGAGAAAAAATAGAAAAATTTGAAGAACTAAAAGAGGCAATTACATATCTTATATCAGTTGCAGCAGAAAGATTAAGAAGCGAAAACCTTCTTGCCTCTAAACTTCATATCTTTATAATGAGCTCCCCCTTTGAAAAAAATTTTTATTTTAAAAATATGGGAATAAATTTACCTGCACCAACAGCTTATACACCAGACCTTGTTAAATTCAGTGAAAAAATTCTAAAAAAAATTTTCAAAGAAGGGATAAAATATAAAAAAGCGGGTATTTATTTTCACGGACTTATAAAAGACAATAAGAAAATCAAAAGTATATTTTCTGATAAATTTACTTTTACTGATAAAAAGAAAAATATAATTTCAACTGTAGATAAAATAAATAAAATATTCGGAAGAGAAACCATTTATCTTGCTGGTGAATTTATAACAAAAAAATGGGAGATGAAACAAATTTATAGATCAAAAAGATATACCACAAGATGGGAAGATATAAAAGGGGTAAAAGTTTTATAAATATTAAAAGGGACTCATTCCAAGAAAAAGACGAGAGACCAAACTGGCAGGTAAAAAAACTAAAATTTCAAATAAAGGTATTCTTAAAAAACTTGAAATAAATATAATTCCTGCAAGTAAAAAAAATCCATAGGGCTCAATTTCCTTATACCTTAATTTCCATTCAAAGGGTAAAAAAAGTATAAGAATTTTTGAACCATCTAAAGGAGGTATGGGCAATAAATTAAAAAAAGCAAGAATTAAGTTTATTACATAAGCTGAAAGAAAAATTTTATAAAGATAGAATAAAAAAAGAATTTCCGTAAAAGGAAAAAGAAAAAAAATTCTCAAAATCAGGGAAATTAGAAAAGCAAGAATTAAATTGGAAAAAGGACCAAAAATTGCAACCTTTGCCATATCCTTTTCAGGGTTTTTAAAATAATAGGGATCAACAGGAACAGGTTTTGCCCATCCAATATGAACAAGAAATAAAAATATAAAACCAAGAGGATCAATATGGGAAAGTGGATTTAAAGTTAACCTTCCTGAAAATTTCGCTGTAGGATCACCTAATTTGTATGCAATTAAAGCATGCGAAAACTCATGTATGGTCAGTGCTATTAAAATTCCAGGTAAAAAAATCAAAAGGTTTACAATATCAAACATTTCAGAATTTTATTATAAATTCCGCTCTTCTATTCTTCTCTCTTGCCTCCTTTGTATTTTCATTAACAAGGGGTCTTGAATCTCCAAAAGCAGAAGCATAAATTCTTTCAGGAGGTATATTCTCTTTTGTTATTAAAAACCTTACAATCTCTGTTCCTCTCCTTGCTGATAGTTCCCAGTTTGTTGGAAATAAATCTTTTTTCGTTTGAACAGGAACATTATCCGTATGCACCTGAATTTCCAATTCTTTATATGGAAATTCCTTTATAATTTTGGCGAGTTTAGAGAGCTTTTCTTCACCCTGTTTTGAAATTACATAATTACCTGGTAAAAAAATTTCATCAGTTAGTATTACCACTTTCATCAAATTTCCTTCTGGTATTACTTTAAATTCTTTTGATAGCTCTTCTTTTGCTTTTAAAAGAGGTTCTGGTAAGTTAAGGGAAAGTGTATCCTTTCTTATGGTATTTAAACTTTCCAGTTCCTTTGAAATTTTTAAAACTAAAAATTCATTTTCCCTTTTTAAATCCTTATTTTCAAGCTGTAAAGGCACAACTACAAAAAAATAACCGAATATTAATACAGATATAAAAACCAGAAATATTAAAAATAATAAAATACTTTTAAATCTCAATACCTCCCTCCTCAAATAGATATCTTTTTATTTTCTGTGTTGTTGTTTTTGGAAACTCTTCATCTCTCAGAGAAAAGGATCTTATCTTTTTATAATCAGCAAGTTTTTTATTTACTTCCTCTATCTCTTTTCCAATCCATTCCCTTACCAAATCTTCAGTAACATCAACATTTAGTTCTTTTGCTCTACTATCAATTTCCTCATAGTTGGGATAAATAATAGCATGGATAATTTCTGTTTTTGTCTTTGGGTGAATTTTAGCCAGGACAATGCATTCTTTAATAATAGGGGACTCAAGTAATTTCTCTTCTATTTCTTCCGGATATATATTTTTACCACCTTTTGTTACTATAACTGACTTTTTTCTTCCTGTAATATGAATATAACCATCCTCATCTATATACCCTAAATCTCCTGTTAAAAACCATCCGTCTTTAAAAACCTTTTCCGTTGCTTTTTTATCCTTATAGTATCCTAACATAACAATGTCACCTTTAACAGCTATTTCACCTATTCCATTTTCATCAGGATCAAGAATTTTTACTTCCACACCAGGAATGGGAGGACCAACAGATTCAATTTTATTTTTACCTTTTGGAGGATTAACAGAAACAACAGGAGAAGTTTCTGAAAGACCGTAACCCTGATATATAGGCAATCCTAACTTTTTGAATCCCTTACCCACCCATGGGGGTAAAGCAGCCCCACCTGATACTATATATCTGATCTTTCCAAACCCCATTTTTTCTCTTACTGTTTTAAATAAAATCTTTGAAGTTTTTTCTCCTGTTATAGGATCTAAAAAATTTGTTAAAAGAGACATAACCTTAAAGAAAGCCTTTTTACCAGGTGGAAGGTTCTTTATATTTTTCTGAATACCATTATATAATTTTTCAAGCAATAGGGGGACAGTAAGAAATACTGTTGGTTCTGTTTCTTTTAAGTCCTCAAGAAGTTCAGTTGGTTTTAAAGACCTTGCATAAGTTATTTTTGCCCCTACATATAAAGGTGCAAGAAAACCACATGTTCCTTCAAAAACATGATGAATAGGTAAAACAGAAAAAAGGTGATCATTTTCATTAAAATCAAAAACCT
The DNA here is from genome assembly GCA_039803925.1 of candidate division WOR-3 bacterium. Classification (NCBI taxonomy): domain Bacteria; kingdom Pseudomonadati; phylum Caldifarciminota; species Caldifarciminota bacterium. The sequence continues at coordinate 29,336 of JBDRZL010000002.1, forward strand.
TTAAAACCGCTTCAATGTCACTAATAATATTTTTATGGGAAAGCATCACACCTTTTGATGTACCTGTGGTCCCGGATGTATAAAGTATTATGGCAAGCTCATTTTCATCTCTTATAACAGGATATTCAAGTTTTTCTTTAAAAGAAGAAACTTCTTTAAAGGAAAGAGCATTCTCTTTTCCATTAGGAAAAGAAATTACCTCCTTTAAACTATCAACTTTATCTTTTATTTCAAGAATATCAGGAACAAATCTTTCACTGACAAAAATAAACTTACATTCTGAATGTATCATGAAATGTTCCCAGTCATAGGGACTTGCTCTTGCATCAAGAGGAACACAAACTCCACCTGCCCATTGTATTCCAAAATAAGAAATTCCCCACTCCGGACAGTTTTCACCCAAAATTGCAGCTCTATCACCTTTTGCAAAGCCCTTTGATTTAAGATAACCTCCAATAGATTTTATTATTTCAAGAGCCTGTGAGTAGGTGAAAGTTTCAAAAGTATTCCCCCTCCTTATCCTTGAAAACATGTTATTTTTCGAAATAGAATAACCTCTTAAAAAAACATCTGCTATTTTTTCCATAAAAGAATTTTACCTCAATTTATTTCTCAAATTCCATAATTTTGCATATTTAATAAAAGTATGAAAGGCAGAACATACAGCAAGTATGAACCCTTGAAGTCCATCAAGAAATCCGAGTTTTAAAAAATACATTCTTATAAAAAAATAAAAAGGTCTTAAGGTCAAATCAAAAATACTCACCCTTTTACCTTTTTCAAAAAGCTCTTTTGCTGAAAGTTCTGTATAAAGATTCAACTTTTTTAAATAATGAAAAAGATCAGGATCAGTATAATGGATAATTTTGCCTTTTTTTATTCTTTTAGTTTTCCCGTAAACTAAGACTTTTTCATGAACAATGTTATCAGAAACTCTTACTTTTCCTTTTTTAAAAACCCTTAAAGAATAATCAGGATACCATCCTCCATGATATATTAATTTACCAAGAAAATAAGAAATTCTATTTAAAAATAAACCATCAACTTCATTTTTTTTTATTTCTCTTTTAATTTCTTCTATAAGAATATCTTCAAGAACTTCATCAGCATCAAGGAAAATTACCCACTCTGAGTTTACTTTGGAAAGAGCAAACTCTCTTTGATTTTTGAAATTATCAAATTTTCTTTCAAATAACAAACAATTTTTTTTCTTTATTATATCAATCGTATTATCTTTAGAACCCCCATCAACAACTATTATTTTATCACAGAAGGAAAGAGAATCAATTGCTTTTTCAATTGTATTTTCAGCATCAAGAGAAATTATAACACCTGTTATATTGGACATTAGTTAAAATAATCAAAAATATTTTTCAGTCTCTTCTTTCCAGTTTTTCAAGAAGGGATTTTAGTTTTTCAGCTCTCTTAGGATGTCTTAACTTTTTCAATGCCTGGGCTTCTATCTGTCTTATTCTCTCTCTTGTAACTCCAAATATTCTACCTACCTGTTCAAGTGTCATAGGTGGATGATTACCAAGACCAAATCTTAACTTAATAACCTTTTGTTCTCTCTTTGTTAAAGTTGATAGAACTTCCTCAATTGTTTTTTTAATAATTGCTTCACGGGCAAGTTCAGAAGGAGATTTTGTAAACTGGTCAGCAATTACCTCTTCCATAACTCCTTCCTCATCTTTTCCTATAGGTTTATCAAGAGAAAGAGGCTGATGAGAAACATCAAGAGCTTGTTTCACCTTTTCTTCAGGTAAACCTAAAATATCGGAAAGTTCCCTAACAGTTGGTTCTCTTCCATAGGTTTGTAAAAAATCTTTTTGTGCTTTTGAGATTTTTGTTAAAGTTTCTATCATATGAACAGGAACCCTTACAGTTCTTGAATTATCAGCAATTGCTCTTGTTATTGCCTGTCTTATCCACCAAGTAGCATATGTTGAGAATTTATAACCTTTTCTGTAATCAAATTTTTCTACAGCCTTTAAAAGACCGATATTGCCCTCTTCTATTAAATCAAGAAATTCAATTCCCCTGTTCATAAACTTCTTAGCAGTTCCTATCACTAATCTAACATTTCCTTCAACCATCTTTTTCCTTGCATAATTATAAGCCTCTTTTGCTTTTTCTATTTCTTCTTTAATTTTTTCAAGTTCTTTGTAAGAAAAACCAAGTTTTTTTTCATATTCTCTTATTGAATTTTTCAAAACCTTTAATGTCTCCTTAACTTTACTTATCACAGGGTCATTATTTGAATTATTTTTCTCCTTTTCCTCTAATTCTTCTTTTAATCTTTTATATTCTAAATTTAAATTTTCAAGGGTTTTTATCTCTTCATATAATCTGTCAACATTTTCCTGTACATAACTGAATTTTGGTACTATTTTTGAAAATAATTTTTCAAGTTCATTCTTTTCTTCCTCATTTAAATCCTTTAAATTTTTCTTTTTATTTTCAAAAATATCTTCATAAAATTTTAAAAATTCATCTATACCCTTTTGCACTCTCTTCTTTTCTTTTCTGTTAACAACTTTATTTGTCCAGTAGCTTGAATCAACTTCCAGTATTTCCTCAGGCTGCAATTCAAGATCCTTAACTTTTCTTAGAAAGAAAACAAATCTTTTTAACCCAAAATCAGTTTTAAAAAGAATTTCCTTCATTTTTTCCTTAGCATCAAAAATAGTCTTAGCAAGAGCTACCTCTTCTTCTTTTGTCAAAAGTCTTAAACTGGAAATCTGCTTCAAATAAGTTTTAACAGGGTCATCCTTTACCTTAATCTCGGGTTCCTCAATCTCCCTTTCTTTTTTTCTTTCATCTTCTTCAACAATCTCTATTCCCTCAGCAAATAATGCCTCAATAACCTCATCAACAAGATTTGGAGGTAGATTGGTTGTAAGGTCGTTTAAATCTTCCTGTCTTATTTGTTTATTTTTCTTGGCTTTTTCCATAATCCTATCTATAACACTCTGAATTAACATCTGTTCAATATCTTTTCCTTCTATTTCATTATTTTTTTTATTTTTAATTCTTTTACTGTTTTTCACTGACATTTTTCCTCCTTTTCTTTTTGGCTAATAGGATTTGAACCCTTACTTTCCTTATACTCATTCCACTCCTTAAAAATTTTTTCTTTTTTCAATATTTTCTTCATTTTTTTCTCAAGCTTCTCAAAAGCAAATTCGTATGGTTCAACTTCTATCTTTTTTTCAAAATTTACAAACTTTTCTCTTGCTTTAAATATTGCTTCCACCACCTTTTTCCTTTCATTATCACTTAACTCAAAAAGAAGCTCCTCCAAGCTGCTTCCTTCTCGAATTTTAATTAAAATTCTTTTTAAAAGTTCACTCTTAAATACTCTTTCATCTATACCTCTCTTTTCAATTTCTTCTTTATTAAATTTGTTAAAAGAAGCTATTATACCAAAAAGACTGAACTCTGAAGGTAAAGTATCCTTACCTTCATTTTTTTCTTCTCCCAAAAATTTAACTTTTGACCTTATATATTCCGGAGATATTAAAAATTTTTCTGAAACTCTTTTAATAAACAATTCTCTCTCAAGCTCAGAGGGTATATTGGATATAAACTCTATCATTTCATTGAGAAGAATACTCTGAGCATAAGGATCATAAGGAATATTTTCTGGAAGAAGAGCATCAAGAAAATTTTTAGAGGAACTCAAAACTTTTTCCATTTCTTCCCTACTCTCTTTTTTTAGGTAAGAATCAGGATCTTCATTAGGAGGTAGTTCTGCGATTTTAACCTTCAAATTCGTTTTAAGTAAAAAAGGTAAAGTTCTTTTCATTCCACGTTTTCCTGCATCATCTCCATCAAATAGTATTATAATAATATCAGCAAATCTCTTCATAATCAAGGCTTGTTCAACTGAAAAAGCAGTTCCAAGCGGTGCCACAGTGTTTTCAAAACCATTTTCAACCATCCTCATTACATCCGTATAACCTTCTACAAGTATAAGGGTATTTTCCTTTTTTGCCTTGTTTTTAGCAATATCAATCCCAAATAGATTTTTACTTTTCTTAAAAATCTTACTATCTGGAGAATTCAAATATTTGGGTTCACCCTCAAAAGCTCTTCCTCCGAAAGCTATACACTTAGAAGAAGTATTAAAAATAGGAAAAATAATCCTATCCTTAAAAAAATCCTTTAATACCCCTCCTAAACCTGTAATAAGACCAACTTCAAGGAGAAGTGATGGGTTTATTCCCTTTTCTCTTGCTTTTTTAAGAATATAATCACCAGAAGCTGGTGCATAACCTATTCTAAATCTTCTTATTGTATTTAACTTAAAACCCCTTCCTTCAAGATAGTTCCGTGCTTTTTCTCCTTCTTTTTCAAATAAAATCTTTTCATACTCATTAAGAGCAAACTCAAGAACCTCAAAAAGCTTTAAAATTTCCCTATCCTCAGAAATTTTATCTTCCTTTAATTTTATTCCTGCATCTTTTGCAAGTTCTTTTAAGGCTTCATACTTTGATATACCTTCTATTTCAGAGATAAGATGTACTAAATTCCCTGATTTTCCACATCCAAAACAATAAAAAAGACCTCTTTCAGGATCAAAAGAAAGGGAAGGCTTTGTATCAGGATGAAAGGGGCATAAAGACTGGTAATTTTTACCGCTCTTTTTCAGATCAAGATATCTCTGAGCTATTTCAAGAGGAGAAATTGAAGCTATTATTTCATCGTAAATATTCATGTTTTTTTAAATCTAATCACAGTTACTCCGTCACCTCCTTCATTCCATGAAGGGTGAAAATATTCCTCCACAAAGTCTATATTTTTAATAACATCAAAAACCATCTTTTTCAAGATACCTTTTCCTTCACCATGCACAATTCTAACTTCATTATAACCTGCTGCTCTTGCATCATAAAGGAATCTTTCAACAAGTTCCTCTGCTTCTTCCTTTTCCATTCCCCTTATTGACAGAACTCTGGAAGGTAAGGGAATTGAATAAAGGTTTATATCAATTTCCTTCTGAATTTTTTCTTCAGTCGGTTCTCTCAAATAACTCACAGGAACCTCCATTTTTTTACCTTTTACATCAAGAACCGCCTTATCACCTTTAATTTCCAAAAGTTTACCTTTTACCGAACTTTCCTTAACTGAATAAAAGTTGCCTATTTCTAACCTTGAAGGAATTCTTTCTTCAACTTCGGTCTTTTTTTCTTCTATCCTTTGAATCGCTTTCTTTAAAATCCTTTTATCCTTTTTTTCTTCAAATTCTTTTAAAATCTTATTTATTTCTTTGCTCCATTCTTCAATTTTTCTTTTAAGTTCCTTTTTATATTCAGATTCCAGTTTTTCTCTTTCTTTTTTTAAATTTTCTCTTTCCTTTTCTAGCTCCTTCTTTTCTTTATCTATCTCAGCTTTCATTCTATAAATCCTGTCAATTATTTCTGTAGATTCAGGCATTTTTTCAAAAATTGATTCAGGTAAATTACATTTTCTGGCAACAAGCAATGCATAACTGGGAGAAATTTTCATTAGCTCAATCTTATATGTTGGTGACAGAACATCAAGATCCAGTGTAAAAGCAGAAATCAAGACTCCTTTTTCTTCTCTTAAATAAGATTTAATTTTATCATTATGAGTGGCACATATAGTTTTAATATTTTTATCTCTATATTCTCTTAATATACCAACACCAAGATTTCCTCCTTCTTCTGGATCAGTATTTCCCATAAATTCATCAAGAAGAACAAGTTTATCCTGAAAGCTTTCAGAAAGAGATTTTTTTATTTCTTCAAGATAAAGAGTAAAACTTGAAAAACCTTCCTCTATTTTGCTTCTCTCTTCAAATCCAGCCATAAAAATTTTTTCAGGAATATAAAAATAACTTTGTGAAGATGAAGGAACAGGTATGCCTCTTTTAATCATTTCTATCAAAAGATAAATAGTTTCAAGAAAAGTAGTTTTTCCTCCACCATTTGGACCTGTAACAAGTAAAACACTCTCTTTTTCAGGAATTTCTATTGTGTATGGAACACATTTATTTTGTAGTTTTATTTTAAGTAAAGGATGATAAGTATTTATCAATTTGAATTTCTTTTCTTTTCCAAATTGCGGAATTTCACCTGAAATTTTATTTGTAAATAAAAACAAGGAAGTATAATAATCAAGTTTTGAAATATAATACACCAGTTCAGAGATTTCCTCCTTTAAATCATTATATTCAGAAAAAATTTGATTCAGTATTTTTCTTTCCTCTTCTTTTTCCATATCTTCATAATGTCTGAATTTGGAATTAAAAATTACTATGTCTTCAGGCTCAACAAAATAACTTTCTCCGCTTCTTGAATAGGCGATTAGTTTCACATTTTGAGGTAAAGTTTTTAAACATATGGTAAATCTACCTTCCTTATAATAGATTTCTTCATCCCTCAAGATATTTTCCTTTTTGAACTTTTCAATAGAAATCTTTATCTTTCTTTCTATTTCCTGATAAAGCTCTCTCTTTTTTTCTCTGATCTCTCTTAATATTTGAGATGCAGTATCCTTTATATTACCTTCATCATCAAAAGTCATTTCAAGTTTCTGATAAAAAGATAAAATTTCATAATCGAAAGGTAAATATGAATCAGCATCTTCTTTAAGATTTTCAATCTCTCTTCTTATCTCAATTACATCTCTTAAATAATTTCTAAACCATACAAAATATTTGGAAATTGATGTCCCTGCTTCTAATTTTTTAAAATCAGGTAATAGAAAGTTTTTCTTTCTTAGTAAAACACTGTATCTTTTAAACTCTTCAAACCTTTCTTTAATTTTTTCGATATCATTTTCTTCACTAATATTTTTTAAATAATCACGTCCACCTTCGGTCTGTAAATATTGGGAAATAAATTCTAAAATTCTCTTCAAATACTATTTCTTAAGTTTTTCCTGAATTTGCTTTAATCTTCTAAGAACTCTTCTCCTTGCTGTGATAAACTCCTTTTTCCTCCTTTCAGATGGTTTTTCATAATGTTCTAATCTTTTTACCTCATCCATAATTCTATCTCTGTTTAAAATTTTTTTAAATCTTCTTAACATTTCTTCAAAACTTTCTCCTTCTCTTAGTTTTACACCTGTCATAACTTTTTTCCTCCTTGCAGTTTAACGGGAATAGAACCCTTTATCCAGGAGGCCATCTTAAAATTCTGCCTCCCAGTATATGAAAATGTAAATGAAAAATACTCTGCCCCGCCTCTTTGCCATCATTTATAACAATTCTATAACCTTCTCCGAGATTTTTTTCAAGTGCTATTTTACTTGCAACTCTTAACAAATGCCCAATTAAATAACTATCTTCTTCTTTCACTTCTCTTAAAGCACTAATATGCTTTTTGGGCACAATCAGAATGTGGACTGGAGCCTGTGGATTTATATCCTCAAATGCTAAAGATAAGTCGTCCTCATATACAATTTTTGAATTTATTTCTTTTTTTATGATTTTACAAAAAACACAATCCATTATACATTCCTCCTTTCAGTTAAATATAGTAAAATGATTCCTGCAAATAAAAGTGCAGTTTCAGTTCTTAAAGTTCTTAATCCAAGATTCCACTCTTTAAAACCTTTCTTTCTCAAATAATTTATTTCTCCATCTGTAAAAGAACCCTCAGGACCTGCTACTATAACAGCCTTATTAAAATTCTTTTCCTTCAACTCAGGCATTGCTTTTATCTTTTCGTTCAGTAAAATTTTAAACTCATAATCACTTACATAATCACAAAATTCTTCTAAGTTCATGGGTTTTTCAATTAATGGTAATACACTTCTCCTTGATTGTTTCATCGCTGAAATTGCTATCTTATTCCATCTTAAAAATTTACCTTCTCCAGGAGATACCTCTGTTCTTTCAGTTAAAAGAGGAATAAATTTACTAACTCCAAGTTCAGTCCCCTTCTCTATTAAAAATTCCATTCTTTCACCTTTCAAAATACCGCAAGCGAATGTAAGTTCAAAAGGTATTTCATTGGGTCTTCTTCTTTTTTCAATAATATCACCCTCTGCATAACCATCTTCAGTTTTAGTAAGCAAAACTAAATATTCATCACCCTCTCCATTTACAACTTTTATTATATCTTTTGGTTTTTTCCTTAAAACTCTATGTAGATGGTTATACTCCTCACCCACAATAAAAACTTTATTATCTTTTATATCACTTTTTTTAACATAAAAGTATCTTATATCCATTACTTTTTAATTTCTAATAATTTTTTTAAAATTTCTTTTTCTTCTTTTGAAACTTCCTTTGGAATCTCTACATCAATCTCTACAAAAAGATCACCCTTATTACCATTTAAATCCCTTAATCCCTGACCCCTAATTCTTAAAATCTCCCCAGTTTGAGTCCCATGGGGAATTTTAAGTTTTAGCTTTTTACCATTTAAAGAATCTATTGATACTTCTCCCCCCAACACAAGAATTGGATAAGGAACTTTCACTTTCATCTTCAAATCCTTACCCCTTCTTTCGAATCTATCATCTTTTATCTCATTAATCACAACTATAAGATCTCCAGATTTACCTCCTCTTAAACCTGCATTACCCATTCCTTTTAATCTCAACACCTTGCCTTCTTCAACTCCCGCAGGAATATTTATCTTAATCATTTCTTCTTTCACTACTCTTCCTGTACCCTTACAAGCTTCACATAGATCTCCTATTACTTTTCCAAATCCCCTACACGTGGGACAGGTAGATTGGGTTGCAAAATATCCAAAAGGTGTTCTACTTTCCCTTCTAACATACCCTGTTCCTCTACAAGTTTCACATGTTTTAAATGATTTAGATTTAGAGCCCATACCACCGCAGGTATCACACCTTACAAATCTTTTTACAAGAACTTTTTTAGATACTCCTGAATCAATTTCCTGTAATGTTAAAGAAATTTTTATTCTTAAATCTTCGCCGGGCTCTTGTGTAAAATATTCACTCTTTTCTCTTTCCCTCCTCCCTCCAAAAAGAAAATCAAAAATTGAGGAACCAAAACCAAAATCTTCAAAAATTCTTCCTATATCGCCGAAAATATCTTCAAGATCTTCAAAATGAGAAAAATCTCTCCATGTAAAATCTCCTTCTCTAAAAACTCCTGCACCTTTTAATCCTTCATGCCCGTATCTATCATAAATCTCTCTTTTCTTTGGATCACTCAATACCTCATAAGCCTCTGATATCTCCATAAATTTCTTTGCTGCCTCTTCTTTATTATTAGGGTTTCTATCAGGGTGATATTTTAAAGCTAATCTCTTATAAGCCTTTTTTATCTCCTCCTGGGTTGCATCTCTACTAACCCCGAGTATTTCATAATAATCCTTCTTAGCCATTTATTTTTTAATCAATAACCTCGTAATCTGCATCTACTGTTTTATCTTTTCCCTTACCCTCCTTTTTTTCTTCTACTTTTTCTTCTGTTGGATTCCTCATATTGTCTGTTCCTCTTCCTCTACCTGAATAAAACTCAGCACCTCTTCCATGCTGATAAATTTCCTCTGTTGCTTGATACCAGACTTCCTGCAATTCTTTCATTTTATCCTTTATATAACCCGCATCATCTTTTTTCATAGCTTCTCTTAGTTCATTCAACTTCTCCATTACTCTGCTTTTCTTACTGGAATCAACCTTATCACCAAGATCCCTGAGTGATTTTTCTACAGTGTAAATAAATGAATCTGCCTGATTTTTTGTATCTATAAGTTCCTTTCTCTTTCTATCCTCCTCCGCATGCATTTCTGCTTCTTTTATCATTTTTTGAATCTCTTCCTCAGTTAAACCTGAAGAAGAATGGACTCTTACTTTTTGTTCCCTTCCTGTTGCAAGATCCTTTGCTGATACATGTAAAATTCCATCAGCATCAATTTCAAACGTAACCTCAATTTGAGGAACACCCCTTGGAGCAGGTGGTATACCGTAAAGTTCAAACCTTGCAAGAGATCTATTATCTTTTGCCATTGGTCTTTCACCCTGTAATACGTGAATGGTAACAGCAGTTTGATTATCTTGAGCAGTTGTAAAGATTTCAGATTTTCTGACAGGAATAGTAGTATTTCTTGGAATTATAACAGTCATAACACCTCCAAGTGTTTCTACACCAAGAGAAAGAGGTGTAACATCAAGAAGGACAATATCTCTTTTTACTTCACCTGCAAGAACTGCTGCCTGAATCGCTGCACCCATTGCTACTACTTCATCGGGATTAACACCTTTATGAGGTTCTCTTCCAAAGAAACTTCTTACAGCTTCCTGAACTGCTGGAACTCTCGTCATTCCTCCAACAAGAATCACCTCGTTTATATCAGAAGGTCTCAATTTTGCATCCTCAAGTGCCCTTTTACATATTTCTATTGTTCTATCAATCAAATCTCTTACCATTGCTTCAAATCTTGCCCTTGTTAATTCTCTTTCAATATGCTTAGGACCTGCAATAAAAGGAAGTGATATTGTTGTAGTCATCATTGTTGAAAGTTCAATTTTAGCTTTTTCCGCAGCTTCCTTTAATCTCTGCATTGCGGATCTATCCTTTCTCAAATCAATCCCTTCTTCTTTTAAAAACTCCTCAACGAGCCAGTCTATAATTCTCTGGTCAAAATCATCACCACCTAAATGAGTATCACCATTTGTTGATTTTACTTCAAAAACTCCCTCTTCTGAAAGTTCAAGAATTGATATATCAAATGTTCCCCCACCTAAATCATATACAGCAACTTTAATATCTTTCTGTTTATCAAGACCATAAGCAAGAGCAGCAGCAGTAGGTTCATTAATAATTCTCAAAACTTCAAGCCCTGCTATTCTACCTGCATCCTTTGTAGCTTGTCTCTGAGCATCATTAAAATATGCTGGAACTGTTATTACAGCCTGAGTTATCTTTTCACCAAGATACTCTTCAGCACTTTCTTTTAAATATCTTAAAATAAATGCTGAAATTTCAGGAGGAGAATATATTTTATCCCTTATTTTAACTCTTGCATCATCATGTGGACCTCTTACAACTTCATAGGGAACTCTTCTAATCTCCTCCAGAACTTCATCATACCTTCTGCCCATAAATCTCTTTATAGAATAAACTGTATTTTCAGCATTAACAATTGCCTGTCTTTTTGCAATGCTTCCCACTATTATTTCTCCTGTTTCTCTAAAAGAAACAACAGAAGGGGTAACTCTTCCACCTTCTTTATTCGGAATTACTTTCGGTTCATTTCCTTCCATAATTGCAAGGCAGGAGTTAGTGGTTCCGAGATCTATACCAACCGCCTTTGCCATATTTTTATTCCTCCTTTTCTATTTCACTTTTTTTGGGAATTGAACCCATTTCTTTCTTTTCTTCTTTAAAAAACCCTACAACCACTTTCGCTGGATTTATTGCTTTGCCCATAAATTTCAATCCTCTTTGAACACTTTTTATTATTTTTTTGTCTAAACTTTTATCAAAAACTTCCTGTAAATCAACAGCTTCATGAAACTCTGGATTAAAATCCTCGCCTTCCACTGGTTCTATTATCTCACCCCCTTCCTCATTCAATATATTAATAAATTGTTTGTAAATCATTTCTACACCTTTTTTAAGATTAAGAGTATCATTATTATTTTCATTAATTATTTCTAATGCTCTTCCTAAATTATCAATTGCTAAAAAAAACTTCTGAATCAATTCTTTTTTTCCTTCATTTTTTGCCCCTTTAAACTCCTCCTCTTTTCTTTTTTTAAATTTGTTGAAATCCATAATTGTTCGTGTATAGAGTTCTCTAAACTCTTCTGCTTCTTTATAATTAAAAAGCAATTCTTCTTTAATTCTTTCAAGCCATTTCTTTTTTTCCATTATATTTAAATACTATTAAAGTAAAATTTTTTCAAGTTTATAAAGGTATATTTCCATGTTTCTTCGGTGGTAAACCCTGTCTTTTATTTCTTAAAAGTTTCAGACCTTTTATAATCCACTTTCTTGTTTTACGGGGCTCAATAACATCATCAATATAACCATAAGCCGCTGCATAGTAAGGATTAGCAAATTTATCCCTGTACATTTTTGTAAGCTCTTTCCTTAATTCTTCCGGATTTTCTGCTTCCTGGATCTCTTTTCTGTAAATAATGTTTATTGCACCTTCAGGTCCCATAACGGCAATCTCTGCGGTTGGCCAAGCTAAATTTATATCTCCTCTTACCTGTTTTGAAGATAATACACAATAAGCTCCTCCGTAACTTTTTCTTGTTATTACTGTAATTTTAGGAACTGTTGCTTCACAATATGCGTAAAGAAGTTTTGCCCCTTCCTTTATAATACCCCTGTGCTCTTGATAAACACCTGGTAAAAATCCCGGAACATCCTCGAAGGTAATTATAGGAATATTAAAAGCATCGCAGAATCTAACAAATCTTGCTGCTTTTATTGAAGCATCAACATCAATAGCACCAGCAAGATGCATTGGCTCTTGAGCAACTATTCCTACACTGAAACCACCGATTCTTGCAAATCCAACTATTATATTTGGTGCATATTTCTCATGAACTTCAAAGAAAACTCCATTATCCACTACTCTTCTGATTATCTCTTTCATCTCATAGGGAGCATTTGGATCTTCAGGAATAATATCATCAAGCTCTGGATCTTCTCTGTCTTCCGGGTCTCCTGTATCTATGAAAGGTGGTTCCTCCATATTGTTCTGGGGCAAATAAGTCAAAAGGGTTCTTATTCCACCCATAACCTCCTCCTCACTATCATAAACAAAATGAGCAACTCCACTTTTCTCTGCATGAACATCAGCTCCACCAAGTTCTTCAAAATTAACATCCTCATGGGTAACTGCCTTAATAACATCAGGACCAGTTATAAACATATAACTTGTTTTCCTCACCATAAAAATAAAATCTGTTAAAGCAGGAGAATAAACTGCCCCACCTGCACAGGGTCCTAAAATTGCTGAAATCTGCGGAACAACACCTGATAGAAGGGTATTTCTTAAAAATATTTCTGCATAACCTGCAAGAGAAGCCACACCCTCCTGAATTCTTGCACCACCTGAGTCGTTAAGCCCAATTATAGGTACTCCAATCCTTAAAGCAATATCAAAAATCTTTTTAATTTTATCCGCATGAGCAAGAGAAAGTGTGCCACCAAAAACCGTAAAATCCTGTGAAAATACTAAAACATCTCTTCCATGTATCTTAGCAAAACCAGTAACAACACCATCACCTAATATCTTAGGGAGGTCAAATTCTGTGATTCTGTGAGTAACAAACATATCAATTTCTTGAAAACTACCTTCATCTACAAGAAGTTCTATTCTTTCTCTTGCTGTCTTTTTACCTTTTTCTTTATGTTTTTTTATTTTTTCCTCTCCACCTCCCTTTAGTGCTTCTTCTCTTAATTTTTTTAATTTTTCAAATTTATCCATGGTATCACCTGAATTTTTCCTTAGTATCCAGAAAAATTGTAACAGGACCGGAATTAACATGATAAACTTCCATATAAGCTCCGAATTCACCTTCTATAACTTTTAAATTACTTTCCTTTAATTTATTAACAAAAAAATTGAACTTTTCAATCGCCTTTACTTTCTCTTCAGAATTGTCAAAGGAAGGTCTATTACCTTTTTTAATATCTGCACATAATGTGAAATTAGATATAACAAGTATATCCCCACTTACATCTAAAACACTTAAATTCAACTTTCCCTGATTGTCATCAAAAATTCTCAAATTTAAAATTTTATTAACTGCCCACTCAATTTCCTGAATCGAATCATTTTTACAGATACCCACAAATAAAAGAAGACCCTTATTGATACTTAAAACTTTGTTCTCATTAATCTTTACATAACCTTCTTTTATTCTTTCAATAACTATTTTCATCTTACAAAATAGTATAATCTTTTAAGTAAAAAACTTCTATCTTCTCTTCCAAATCCTCTTCTTTTTGATATAATTCTTTCAAGTATTTCAATAGTTTTATCATATTCTCTTCTATTTATCCTATAAGGAGTCCCATCTTTTCCGCCATGGGCAAAAGAAAATCTTGCAGGGTCAGTGTAATCCGGCTTTTCTCCATATAAAATAACTGAAAGAAGGGTTAAAACTCTTAAAGTTTTTTCACCAACTCCTTTTATTAAAAGAATTTTTTCAAATTTATCAATATTTTTCTTATAAAAATTTATACTAATCTGATAAATTTTTTTCTTATCTAAGTCACTTAATTTAATTTCGTGTCTAAAGGGCATTTTATAAATTTCCTTAATTCCCTCTTCTTTTATTAATCTCAAAATATTTTCCCTTATTTTTCTATTCCTTTCAGACACAAGATTTAAAACTGATTTTTCTCTTCTTTCAGCGATTATCCCTGAATGGGGTTCATTTGTTAAATCTATCAATTTTTTAGAAAAAATATGATATCTTCTTGCAGTTCTCTTTGAAGGATTCATTCCCTGCTGAATAGTTAACCAGTTTCCCTTACTATCAAACCAGAAGGTGTGATGATAGAGAGTGTGCCCATCCTGAACACAAATATTATCAATTTTAGCTGTTAAACGGGAAAGTTTAATAAATAAAGAAGCATCAATATTTACTTTATCACTTATTTTCAAAATTTCATCAGGTGTTTTTAAAGCTACTTTACCTTTTCCTCCAGTTATATATATGGGGATATTCCTATCTCTAAAACCCTCTTTCAAAGCACCTGTTAGAGTTGTTGTAAGTCCTGAAGAATGCCAGTCAAATCCAAGGAAACATCCAAAGCTTTGAAACCATAAAGGATCAGAAAATTTTTCCAATATTAATTCTGTGTCAAACTCTTCAAGCATGTATTCAACAATCAGGGATGATAATTTTTTCATTTTTTGAAAAAGCCATTCCGGTGCTTTTCCGGAATGTAAAGGTAAACTAATTATATCCATTTATTTTTATGGAAATTTAAAAGCAATCTCCAATCTGAAGTGTCCCAATGGATGGGGCCAAATTCCAAGAACTTTATCAGACAAAAGAACCCTTTCATAGGGATGATATAAAAATATGCAAGGTGCATCTTCTAATATTTTCTTTTCTATCTCCTGATAAATTTTCTTCCTTATTTCAGGTATTCTAACTCTCCTTGCTTCTTCAATCAATTTATCAACAAGGGAGTTTGAATATTTTGCTTCATTAGCTCCTGATTTAATGGAATTTGAATGATACATTGGATAAACAATACTGTCAGGATCACCGGTATCTGCTACCCAACCAATTGTATGACATTCAGTTTTATCTAAATGAACAGATTCAAGAAATTCTTTCCATGGTTTTACTTCAATTTGAACTTCAATTCCAAGCTTTTCAAAACACTCTTTAATAAACTCAGCATTTCTCCTGTATGCTGTACTTTCAGAAACAGTAAGCTTTATTTTAATGGGTAATTTCACTCCAGACTTAGATAATTCCTCTTTTGCTTTCTCAATATCAAACTCATATCCTTTTAAATCAGGATTATAAACCTCTGATGAAGGAGCAAAAATTCCATTAGCCTTTATTGATCTACCTTTTAATATTTCTTTTATAAATTTCTCTTTATCAAAAGCATAATTCAAGGCTTTACGAAAGTGAATGTTATTAAAGGGATACTTCCTGTTATTAAAATCAAGCCTATGAATTGAAAGTTCTGGGACTGTTTTTATTTTCTGGAAATAATTAGGTGCTTTTTCCTTTAAAATTTCTTCTTCTTCATAGGAAGGCTCAAGCACATCTAATTCGCCTTTTAAAAACATATTTAAAAAAATTATTGTTTCTTTTTCTTTAATTAAAAAGATAATCCTATCCACATTAGCTCTTCCCGCAAAATAATCATCAAAAGCCACAAGTTCTATATACTCATCCTTTTTATAATCTTTAAGAATAAAAGGACCCAAACCTATTAAATCACCATTTTTCTCCCTTGTAATAGCTGCATTGACAAGAGCAAGATTATAAATGAAAGGAACAAAAGGATACTCAAGTTCTACTTCTATTCTATAATCATCTACAATTCTTATACCCTCAACAAAATTTTTTGTACCTTCAATAAAATCCTTAGCTCCTTTTATCATATCAAAATAATTTCTGTAATTTCCCTTTAAAGTTCTCATTAAAGAATCTCTAACATCATGGGATGTCATAATTTCTCCATTATGAAACTTTACATTTTTTCTAAGGTAAAAAATATACAATTTACCCTCTTTTTCTATTTCAAATTTTTCGACAAGAAAAGGTATTACTTTACTTGAAATTGGAGAAACCATAAATAAAGACCTGTGAATATTTTCAAGAATTGTGTTACTTGTAGCATCCGTTGCCATGTAGGGATTCAAATTAGCAGGATTACTATTTAGAGGTAACCTCAAAACAATTTCCTCTACAGATTTTTCTCCTTCCTCATCTATGTAAGGTAATCTCCTTACTACCTTCTCCTTAACATCTGATATATCTTTCTTAGTATCTGCCATCAATCTTTCAATATCCTTGAACTTTAGAGTTAATTGATTTATAAATTCTTCGAGTATAACAAAGGTGTCCTTAAATTTTTCTATATCACTTCCTATACTATCTGTCATTTCACCTATCTTATCAAAACTTTCTTCAAGTATCTCAATTTCTTTTTTCATATCAAAAAAACTTATGTCCTTTTCATACTCAGTAAATAAACTCTCTTTAGCTATCGCTAAGCTTGTAATTTCTTTTATAAATCCTATAATCTCCTCTGACAAAGATATAGAATTTCTGACTCTTTCTTTGAGCTCCATAGATAGGGGATCTTCTTTTATACCTGCCCTTGCTGTTTCAACTGATGAGTAAAGGGAGAGAATTTCTCCGTCTTTTAAATCTTCTTTCATCTGTCTCAAATACTTTAAAAATTTAAAATCGGTTCTTTCAAGATTGAAAGATTCTCGATAAGAAATTAAATAGGAAAAAAACTCATTTATAACTTTATCCATATTATTAATTTGATCCAGATAGTAAGAAACATTTAACTTGAAATTTTTAAGAGTTAACTCTTCTAAGTCCTTTATCCTTTTATCCTGAATTTTAATTTTTCCAACAATACTCCTTAAAATATCTAATTTCTTCTCCCATTCATCCTTACTCTTTTCAAAATTAGAAAATCTATTACTTAACTCTTTTATAATTAAATCTATATTATTTGAAAAGAACTCAATCTTATTATTTATTCTCTTTTTAAGATAAATAGGTGATGAGGAAGCTAAATCCATTATTTCATAAAGAGATTCAAGAATTTCTTCATTCCCTTTAAAAATCTCTGAATAAATAAGCACCTTCTCAGCATCATTAAAAAAGAGAGTGCTTTTTGTTTCAAGATCTATTATGTTCCTAAATAATTCATCTAAAAGAGTTTTTCTCTCTGAATATATCAAAACAAGATCCTTTAGAGTATTCAAAAAATTCTTTATAGATTCCTTTAATTTTTCAAATATCTCGCTCAAAATTTTTTCATATTTATTTAATTCTCCAACCAGCTCCAGAATTTTGTTTTGTTTTAGTTTTAAAGACTCAAAATTATCTTTAATCTTTTCAACATCCAAAGAAAGAATTTTTGCATGCAATATAATCCTCTGTGCCAATTTCGATAATTCCTGAGAAACCACAGATAAACCTTTACCTTTCTCTCCAAGATGATAAGCCTTTATTTCAGAATTCCTTGAAACAATCTCTATATAATGAATCTCCTCCAGCAATTTTTCAGTATTCTCAGTCAACTTATCGAAGAATCTTAAAACTTTTTCTATCCTCCCAATTTCTTTGTTGTAAAAGGAAAGATAAAGAGGTAACTTATTATAGATTTTTAGTAATTCTCCTTCAACTTTACTGGAAATATCACCTATTTTTAATGTTGTTTCCTCCATCTCTTTAAACATATCAGTCATTTTTTTAAGCTCGTTCTGTGTCCGAACTTTTATATTCTCAATTTTATCTCTTTCGCCAAAAACATAAAGACCAAGTTCGTAAAGTTTTTTAAAAAAATCAAAAACTTTTTGAGCCCTATTCATATATCACATAGGATATATAACCAACAACATAACCCAAAGATTTTTCTTTTATAACATCTTGGGAGGTTGTCATATATAAAACTTTCCTTCCAAATTTACCGTTTCTAAAAATTTTTAAAAGAACATATATTGCAGATGCTCCACAGGCCATAATCTTTTCCTCCATTATTCCATTAAAGAATTCTTGAGGATACCCTCTTTCAAGTATTTCCTTTGAATGTATATTTACATTTTTACAATCTCTATAAGAATAACCATGATAAAAATCCGAACTTGCAATTACAAGTGTCTTATCATCTATTTCCTTTTTTAAAACTTCTGCTATAATATCAAGAGTTTCTCTTTTGAATGTTCCTATTAGAATAGGAACCAATTTAAATTTATCTTTAAATTTATACTGTAAAAAGGGAACCTGAACCTCAATGGAATGTTCATTACTGTGATAAATGGAATTAAATTTAAATACATCGTAATTTTTTAATTTTTCTTCAAAATCTAAATCAAGTTCCACTTCACCTAAGGGAGTTTGCCATCTTTCATTTTCATCAAGGGAAGCATAATTAAAAGAATAATGATGAGAAACACCTAAAATTACTATTCTTTCATAATAATTTTTGAGATTTTTATAAACATATGAAGCTGTTTCTCCTGAGTAAATATAGCCTGCATGAGGTGTTATAGCTGATTTAATTTTTAAATCAATATCTTCAACATTTTCAAATAGCATACTTATCAAATTTTCAAGTTCTTTTTTTTCTGAAGGATAAAAAGCACCACTTACTGCAGGTTTTCTTATATTCATAAGATATACCTTGATACATCTTCCTCCTTTAATGCTTTTGATAAGATTTCATCAACATAAGAAGCTGTAACCACATAAGGATTTCTATCTAAATAAGGCATTCTGAATAAAGCATCTTCAAGAACAAGATTCATAACAGTTTGCAATCTTCTTGCTCCAATATCCTCCATTTTTTGATTTGCAAGGTAAGCGTAATGTGCTATCTTTTTAATTGCCTCTTCCTCAAACTCTAAAGTAAATCCCTCTGCCTCAAATAAAGCTTTAAATTGTTTTATAAGAGAATTTTCAGGTTCAACCAAAATCCTCTCAAATTCCTTCTCACCAAGTGGATGTAACTCTACTCTTATAGGAAATCTTCCTTGAAGTTCAGGTATCAAATCCTGTGGTGAGGATTTACTGAAAGCACCTGCTCCTATAAAAAGTATGTTATCTGTTTTTACAACTCCGTATTTCGTCCATACACTTGTTCCCTCCACAATTGGTAAAAGATCTCTCTGAACACCTTCTCTTGAAACAGAGGGTCCATGTTCTTCTCCCTTACCTACTATTTTATCAATCTCATCTATAAAAATTATACCCTTTTCCTGCGCAAGTTTAAGTGCTTCCTGTTTTACTTCTTCAATATTAATGAGCTTATTTGCAGCTTCTTGAGTGTAATATTCAAGTGCATCCTTAACTTTCATTCTCTTGATAACCGTTCTCTTTGGGAAAATATCTTCCATAACATCCTGCAAACTCTGAGCAATTGTATCCTGACCCATAGGTACTGGAATAACAGAAACAGGAGATTGTTTTACCTCAATATCAATTTCTCTATCATTATAAAATCCCCTTCTTAAATGTTCTCTTATTGTCTCTCTCGGAGAAAACTGGGCTCCTGCAAGTATTTCTACAATTTTATCCTCTGCAAGTTCCCTCGCTCTATTTTCCACTTCCTTCACTCTTTTCTGTCTTAGCATATTAAAAGCAACCTCCACTAAATCCCTAACCATACTTTCCACATCCTTCCCAACATACCCAACCTCAGTATATCTTGTAGCCTCAACTTTTAAAAAAGGTGAACCAGTAAGCTGAGCAAGCCTTCTTGCTATCTCTGTTTTTCCAACTCCTGTTGGTCCTATCATAAGAATATTAAAGGGATGAATCTCTTCTCTTATCTTACCCTTTACTCTCATTCTCCTCCACCTATTCCTCAAAGCAATAGCAACTGCTTTTTTGGCTTCTTCCTGTCCAATTATATATTTATTTAACTCCTCAACTATCTCAAAAGGGGTCTTCTCCTCGTTATAATATTCAATCATTTCTTTATTGTAAAGTATTTTATATCCTTAAGTGAACCAACTCTATTTTTATTAAAAAATGGTACAACTATGTCACCTGTATCTATATCAGTATCAGGATCAAGAAAATGTATTATTCCACCTTTAGCATCAGGAACACCAATTAAAGCAATCTTTTGAGGCTTATCAAGAGGATTTCCATCTAAATCAAGATAAGATTTAGTCATAACAAGAACAACAAAGGGACCTTCAACATCAACAAATTTTTCAATCCTCTCAAAACAATCCTCACAGTAAATTCTTGGAGGTAAAATTATTGATTCACAATTTTCACAGTAACTTCCTTTAATTTTTCCTTCTTTTAAACCTTTATAAAAAATTTCTCCACCATTTCCCACAGTATAAACCCACCAAACTGGAATATCACCTTTTTGCACTTTTACATCACTTAATCTTTCAATAAAATCTTTAAAGGGCATTTTATTTCCTCCTTTTTATTGGCTTAAAATATAAAATATCCGTTATCGCTCCTTCCCTTTCGTTTTCCTTTTTCCAGACTGCTTTTACCCTTGTTCCTATATCAATATTTTTTAAAATCTCTTCCAAGGAATCACCTGCTTCGCCTATTTTATGTAATATTCCTATATTTTCTGAGGCACCTTCAAGCCTTATTACAGCAGGAATCTCTGGCTCATCTCTTCTTGAAGCATCCCAGTTAACATAAGAAACAGAAAAGGTAAGAATTTCACCTTCATCTTTTAATAAAATCCATTCATCAGTTGGTCTGAAACAGATTTCACAGAACATTCTTGGCGGAACAATTACCCTACCACAGGAATAGCACTTTCTTGCCAGAATTTTACCCTGCTTTAAACCCTCAAAAAATTTAGTTATAGCTATTCCACAATCCCATTCATACTCAAGTTTACTTTTCCACTCAACTTTAAAAACTTTTTCAAAATCTTTTGTATCAAGTGGTGTTCCTTTAAATTCCATTTTTTACCTCCTATTTAGATAAAATAACAACTGTTCCAACTTGCATCAAGTCTCCCCATGCCTGTGCCAGTCCTCTCTTTACCTCTCTTTTAACCTGCCTTTTACCTGCTTCTCCCTTTAATTGCAAATAAATTTCAATAACCTTCATAAGTCCAGCAGCTGCTATTGGATTTCCAACTCCTAAAAGGCCGCCTGAAGGACTTGAAGGTATCCCATTTTCCGTATCCCTGTTCCAAAAACCTTTTTCAAGCAATTTAGGAGCCTCACCTTTATCAGCAAGCAAAAGCCCCTCAAGATGATGGAGTTCCTTATAAGCAAAAGGATCATAGGGTTCAACCACATGAATCTCTTTTCTTGGATCTTTTATTCCTGCCATATCATAAGCCATTCTTGCTGCATATTCAACATATCTTGGATAATAAAGATCTCTATTTGTCCAGTAAGAAGTATCAAGACACCATCCTACACCTTCAATCCAAATAGGCTTATCGGTTCTTTTTTTTGCTTCATGTTCTGATGCAATTACAATAGCACAAGCCGCATCTGTTATAGGTGAAACCATCAATCTGTAAACTGGATAGGCAATAACTTCTGAATCAAGAATATCTTTAACAGTATACTCACCGGCAATTCCCTTCTGAGCGCATGGGTGATCCATTCCATTCTTCTTATTCTTTACAGAAACAAGGGCAATTGTTTCAAGGGGTATTTTATGAACTTTCATATATCTCATCATCTCAAGAGAAAATATCCATAAAAGATTTACTCCTAAGGGTCTTTCAAGAAATTGATCATAAATAGTATTAAAAGCACCTTGAGGATGTGGCATACAGGAAGACATTTTTTCTTCTGCAACAACAAGACAAGTATCAAACATACCACTTGCAACAAGATAAAAACCATGAATTATTGAAAAAACACCAGAACCTCCTCCAACATAAGACCTCATATAGGGTTTTCTTTTAGCACCTGCTCCATCGGAAATCCAATCACCCTTCATATGGACTCCATCAAAAGCATCAGGTGCTGTTGCCATTACTACACAATCAATCTCACTTATATCCATCTTTGCATCTAAAAGAGCCATCTTTGCTGCTTCAAAAGCAAGCTCTTTACCTTGCTCCTTTGCTCTTCTCATAAATTTTGTCATCCCTGCACCAAGAATTGCAACTTTCTGTGCCATTTTAACCCTCCCTTTTTAAAATTAAAACTCCTCCACTTGCAGAAGGAAATCCCTTCCATGATGCAAGTAAAGCAGTCTCAGGTTCTCTTAATTGAACATTTGAAGCACTTTTCCTCAACTGTAAAATAGCATCATATATAGCTCTTGCACCATTCATTAAAGAAAAATTTCCATTACCTAAATTTCCACCTGTAGGATTAACAGGTAATTCTCCACTTAAATCATAAAAACCCTCCCTCAATAATTCAGCTGATTCCCCATACCTTGCAAGGGATAATGCTTCAAGATGCTGTAATTCCTTGTAAGAAAAAGTATCATCAATCTCTGCAAAATCAATTTCTTTGATAGGATTTCTAATACCTGCCATTGAATAAGCTTTTCTTGCTGCAACACTCAGATATTCCGCATCACCTTCCCATCTTTCAATATTGGGTGTGAACTCTCCAAAACCAACTCCCTGGATTTTTATAAAGTCTCTATTTCTTTCTTTTGCTATTTCTTCATTCGCTACAACAATAACACATGCTCCGTCAGCATTGGGAGAAATATCAAGTTCCCTTAAAGGTTCAGATACTGGTTTTGAGAGAAGAACTTCCTCAGGAGGAATTATAGAACCAAAAGGACTTCTACCAAATAATAAAGCATTTGCTTTATTTTTTGTAACTACATGAGCAGTATCCAATTCATCATAACCTCTTGAATCAAGAAACATTGCCATCTCAAGAGCAATAAGTGCATAAGGATTTATTTCAAGAGGTCTAACATATATGGGATCTAAAGCCATTGAGAATAAATGATGATGATTTTTAATATTTGATAATTTGGAATGAGCTTCAAGGACACCAATTTTAAAATATCCTGTTTTAATCTGGGCATATAAAGAAGCAATACCTGTAATAGCATCAGCACAAATTGTATGAACTGGCTTTAAAACAGCACCAAGTTGATCAGGAACATATTCATCAAAAATTGATGTTCCTTCTTCAAAATCTTCTGATACACAAACGAAAGTATCAACATCTCTTGGTTCTATTCCAGCATCAAGATAGGCTTTCTCTGCTGCTTCATAAATAAGTTCTCTAAAACTCACATCAGGAGAAATTTTACCTCTTAAAGCAATTCCCACTCCTATTATGTAAACATTCATTTTACAAAATTATATTAAAAGGGGATAGAACCTTGATAAATGATTATAAAACAAACTATGAACCAGTGGCAATTGAAAGGGCAAAAACCTTTTCAGAACCTTTTGATTTTAAAACCTTCGCACATTCTTCAAGGGTTTTCCCAGAGGTAAAAACATCATCAAAAAGTAAGATTCTTTTATCTTTTACTTCATTGCTTTTAATAACTTTAAAGGCATCCCTTACATTTTCTTCCCTCTTTTTAAATTCTTTAATTCTTGACTGGGGTCTTGTTGGTTTCAGTCTTATTAAAATATCATTTCTATAATTTATTTTTAAAATTTTTTTAACACTTTCAAGAATTAAAACATTCTGATTAAATCCCCTTTCCCTTTCTTTTGACGGATGAAGAGGAACAGGAATTATTATATCAAATAGAGGTAAAACCTTTTCAATCCATTCTATAACAAAAGGAACAAAAAATTCCTTAATTTTTGTATACCTTTTAAATTTGTAACTTTCTATAAGCTCCTTAATTATATCATTATAATTAAAAATTGCATAAACTTCATCAATATATTTTAATTTAATACTGCATTTATGACTCTTTAAATTTCTTCCACATTTTTTACAAAAAGGTGGATGTATTTTTGACCTTAAAATAAGCTCTAAACAACCTTTGCAGAAAAATTTATCTTCTTTTAAATTTTCACAGATTAAACAAAGAGGAGGAAAAAAGAAATTTAAAATATCTTTAACAATAGGTTTTAACACACTTATAATTATAAAATAATGAATAAAAAAATCTACATCTTCCCTACCTGTATTGGAAATTTAATTTATAAAAATTTAATTAAAGAAATAAAAAAACTTCTTCAGAAAAAAGAATTTGAAGCTCAAATCTTAAATAAACCTTTTTGCTGTGGACAAGTCTTTTATAATACTGGAAACTTTAAAAAAGCAAAAAAAATTGGGAACTTAATTTTAAAGGAATGGAAAAACAAGGAAATTTTATTCTTTTCTGGCTCCTGTCTTGAATATGTCTTAGAAAATTTACCCTTACTTACTGGAAAAAAAAATTCTTTTTATGCTGAAGAAATTACAAATTTTTTGATAAAAGAGAAAATAATTGAATTACCTTATAATTTTCATACTTCCTGTCATTTTAAAATTTTTAAAAACAAAAAACCAGAATTTCTCGGTTGCTGTGGATTCGGTGGTGTATTTTCTTCTATCTATCTTAAAACCTCTGAAAAAATTCTTAAAGCAAAATATAAAGAAAAGGAAATTATCTCAATAGAACCCGGATGTTCTCTTCATATGAAATCAAAAGGATTTGAAATAATTCATCCTTTAGAAAAAATACTATGGAAGAAAACAGAGTTTTAATTAATATAAAAAGGGCTTTTGATAAAAGAGAAAGTATAATTAAGGAAATAAATTTTGAAGAATTAAGGGAAAAAGCAAGAAATATAAAAGAAAACTCTATAAAGAATTATAAAGAACTTATAAAAATTTTCATAAAAAAAATGGAAGAAAAAGGAGTAAAGGTTTTTTTAGCCAGAACACCTGAAGAGGTAAAACACATATTGAAAGGAATTCTTGAAAAAGAAAAATCAAGAAAAATAGTTGCTTCAAAATCTATGACTCAAGAAGAAATTGGGTTAAAAAAATTTTTAAGAAAAAATGGTTATGAATTTAACGAAACTGATTTGGGTGAATGGATATGTGACCTTGAAGGTTCACTACCAAAACATATTGTAGCTCCTGCGATACATTTTTCAAGATTTGATGTTAAAAATCTTTTTGAAGAGAAATTCAATGTAAAACTGAGTGATAATGTTGAAGAACTTACAAATTTTGCAAGAATAAGATTAAAAAAAATTTTTGAAGAGGCTGATACAGGTATTTTAGGAGCAAACTTTGTTTTCGCTAAGGAAGGAATTATTGGATGTTTTGAAAATGAAGGTAACCTGGGAAAAACCTTCTATTTTCCAAAAACCTGTATAACGATATTCGGTATTGAAAAATTTGTTGAATCAATCAAAGACTTTCCAGTTTTTTTAAGAATTTTACCAAGGAGTGCAACGGGTCAGAGAATAACATCTTATGTGCATTTACTTTCAGAAAAAAAGGAGGGGAACTGGTATATAGTAATTCTTGAAGGTAAAAGGGGAGAAATTGCAAAGAACGAGGAATTTAGAGAGCTACTTTACTGTATAAGATGCGGAGCCTGTTCAAATATATGTCCTGTGTATGGAGTAGAAGAAGCTGAAAATTACAAAGGACCTTACAATGGACCAATAGGGATCTTATGGAATGCTCTTTTATATAACTTTTACTCAAATGCTTTCTATTCAACTCTATGTGGATTTTGTGATACTGTATGCCCTGTTAAGATAAATATCTCCGGTAAAATTAAAAGAATAAGAAAAGAAAAATATCTTCCTCTTAAAATTAAACTATTTTTAAAAATTTATTCAATTTTGAATAATTACCCATTTTTACTACGGTTCCTTTCAGAAAAAATTCCAGTTTCAATTGTAAGTCAAATTTTAAAAAATAAAGAAAAAAAACATTATCCCTATTTTGAAGATTTTAAAGAGGAAGAAGAAAAAACAAAATATGAAAATAACTTTGAAAAAAACTGGAAAGAGGTAAAAGGGGAATTTGGGGAAAGGGGAAAAGAATTCAAAGTAGAGTATGCTATTTCTGAAACAGGAACCTGCATTTTAAATTCAAAGGATTTTAAAGATTTCTTTAATGAAGAGGAAGTATTTTTCAGAATAAAAAGGGAGAAAATATTAGATTATTTTGAGAATTTTTTTGATGAAAAATTTATCTTTAATGGGAATTTACTTTTTGTCAGCGGTCCATCAAGAACTGCTGATATAGAAAAAAAATTAATACTTGGTGTTCATGGACCTTGGAGAACCTTTATTAAGATAGAAGATTAAATTTTTAAAGCTGCCAGATTTCCTCTTCAATTTCTACATTTAATTTAAACATATAAAATTGTGAATCAAGAACCTTTTCTCCTTTTTCAAAACCCTCTACTCTATAAGGCACATAATCTTCAGTAAACCAAAATATTTCTTCATTAAAACCATAGTATTTTTCAGGATTTAAAATTTTGACCTTTATTTTTTTACCCTTAAAACCTTTTTCTTCAAAATCACCTATATATTCCATTTCATATCCCTCATCCATGTATTTTAAAAATCTAAGGTAGACACCACTTATTCCAGCATCATAAGTTTTAAACCCCCTTATAGATACAACTCTTCCATCATCAGGTTTTAAAGTTAATACAACACCTCTAAGTAAACCACCCTTTCTACCCCTAACTATATTTTTTTCAGGATTATACATTGCTTCGGAATCTTTATTTTTTCCTTTTAGAACTTTTAATCTTGTCCATAAGGGTTTTTTAAAGTAAACAAAATAAGAAGCCTCTTCAATTTTATCAATTTTTTTCTGAAAGGTGTTATATTCACATATACAGGTTTTTATAGATTCCCATTTTTCCTTTACCTTATTTTTAAACTCATCAATATTAATCTGGGTTTGAGATAAAATAAAAAACAATGTTGTAATAAACATAATTTTTTATTATAATTTTATTTTGGAGTTGAACCTGGTTCTATCCCCATTATTATAAAAAAAGCAAGATTAAAAAACAAATAATGAAAGATATAAAAATTAAGACACCAGTTGATGAAGAAACAATTTTATCAATAAAAGCAGGGGATCCAGTTTATATTTCAGGAATTATTTATACAGCAAGAGATGCTGCTCATAAAAGGATGCTTGAAGATTATAAAGGTGGTAAAGGTCTTCCCATTGATTTAAAGGGTCAAATAATATACTATGTTGGTCCAACTCCAAGTAAACCCGGACAGGTGATAGGTTCAGCAGGTCCAACTACTTCAATAAGAATGGATCCCTATACTCCTTTTATACTTGAAATGGGTGTAAAAGCAACAATTGGAAAAGGAGAAAGGACTCCTCAAGTTATTGAGTCTCTTAAGAAGTTTAAAGCAATTTATCTTGTTGCAGTGGGAGGGGCAGGTGCTTTAATTTCAAGAACAATAAAAAGGGTTAGAGTTATTGCTTATGAAGATCTTGGCCCTGAGGCAATAAGAGAGCTGGAAGTTGAAGATTTTCCAACAATTTGTGCAATTGATGCTTACGGAAACAATCTCTTTGAACAAGGGGTTGAAAAATTCCGTAGAGAATAAAATATTTGTAGGTACATCGGGCTGGGCTTATTCATGGAATGAAGGGGGTAACTTTGAATGGTTTGTTAAGGAAAGCAATTTAAATGCTATTGAATTAAATGCTTCCTTTTACAGATTTCCACTTTCTTCTCATATAAATTCCTGGGCAAAGAAAACTTTTAATTTAAGATGGAGTGTTAAGGTGAATCAATTTATAACGCATGTTTTTAAATTTTCTGAAAAAGCTTTTTTTACATGGGAAAAATTTAAAAATCTCTTTAGACCCCTTGAAAATTTCATAGATTTTTATCTATTTCAAACACCACCTAATTTTTCTGATAAAAATAGAGAAAAATTGGAAAAATTTATAAAATTTACAAATTTAAAGGAAAAGTTTGCCTTTGAGCCAAGAGAAAAATCCTGGTTTAAAAAGGAAAATTATAAATGGGCAAAAAATCTAAATATTACTTGGGTTTCAATGGATGCACCTATATTTCCAAGAGATATTATAAATCTTAACGGAATAGTCTATTTAAGAATGCACGGAAGAACTGACTGGTATTCTCATTATTATGAAGATGAAGAATTAAAAGAAATTGCTGAAAGAATTATAAAAACAAAGCCAGAAAAAATTTATGTATTTTTTAACAATAACCATTCAATGCTTGAAAATGCAAGAAAAATGAAAAAAATACTTGAAAGTTCTGTTTAAAAAATATTTTTAAAATTACTATTCTACTCTTGGAAGTTCATCAAGGCTTTTTAAACCAAACATTTTCAAAAATTTCTCTGTAGTTCCATAAAGTAAAGGAGCTCCTTTTATTTTTTTTCTTCCCACAACCTTTATAAGTCCTTTTTCAAGCAAACTTCTAAGTGTGAAATCTGCAGATGTTCCTTTTAAAATTTCTATCTCTGCTTTTGTAATAGGCTGTTTATAAGCTATTATTGCGAGAGTTTCAAGCATTGCTTTTGAAATTCTAAAAGAATTCTCCCCTCTTAATTTCTTTACATAATCAGCATAATCTTCTTTCGTATACATTACATAACCACCGGCAACTTCAAATATTCCAAAAGCTCTTTCTTTATATTCTTCCTTTATTTTTTCTATTTCCTCCTTTACCCTTTCCTCCCCAAATCCTGTAATCTTTGAAATCTTTTTTAAGGTAATAGGCTTTGATGAGGCAAAAAGCAATGCCTCAATAATTCTTTTTAAAGACCTTTCATTTTCCATTTTTCTTTAAAAAATAAAAAGAATATTAAAGATAAAAAAGAATCAAGGAAAAATTCAAGAAAATTGTTTTGAAAAAATCTCATAAATATTATAAGGGAAAAAATTAAAGAAAAAGATATGAAAAAAAGATATTCCTTTACATCAATAAATTCAGGTGTATAAAAGCATATTGATATTAAAGCAAAAAAAGAAGAAATTGAAGAGGCAAGTGCAAGTCCTACATAACCCATAAATTTAAAAAGTAAAGGAGCAAAAACTAAAAAGGATGTTAGCATATTAAAATGGGAAATATTTGCCTCAAGAATTTTTTTCTGAGAATAAAAATAATTTAAATGAACATTAAAAAGAGAAGAAGGAAGAATACCAACTGAAAACATTATAAAAGCAAGAGCAGTTTTATAGGTATCAAGATTTGTAAATTTACCCCTTTCAAAAAATAATTTCACAATAAAATCAGAATGAATTATTAAAATCAAAGATAAGGGAAATAAAACAATAAGGGAAAACTGATATATTTTTTTAAGATAATCAAGTTTTCTTTCACTCTCACTCATATAGGGAAGGGAAACTGTTGCAAGACCTATACCCAGTATTGCGATGGGAAAATGTCTCAATCTAAAAGAATATGATAGATAGGAGAGCTCTCCTTCAGGTAAATAGGAAGCAAGGAATGTTGTAAAAATTATGATAATTTCATTTGTTAACATTGCAAATAAAACAGGAATTAAAAGTTTAAAAAAATCTTTGATTTCAGGAATTAAAATATTTTTTGTAAGAAATAATTTTATTTTTCTTATCACAAAAATAAATTGAAAGAAAGCCTGAAAAAAAGACCCTGCAACAACAGCAAGAGAAAGAGAATATAGAAAATATTTTCCCTTTAAATGTAGATAGAAATATGTAAAAATTCCAATAACAAGAAAAGTAAGATTAAAGAAAAAAGGTGCAAAGGAAACAGGGAAAAATTTTTTTTCTGAATTTAAAATAGAGCCAAAATAACCTGCTAAAATGATGAAAAAAACAAAGGGAAACATAAGTTCTAAGGTATTTTTTGCATAAATAAATTTGAATTCAGTATTTTTAAAACCCGGTGCAAAAATTAAAATTAAAACCGGTGAAAGTAAAATCCCAAGAATTGTAAAAAATAAAGAAACCGAAAAAAAAATTGTAAAGGTTGAACCAATAAATCTTTCATATTTTTCAGCATCTTTTTTATTTTCCACAAATAAAGGAACAAGAGAAACCTGCATCATCTGTTCTCCTATAAAAACTCTCAAAAAGTTCATTATTCTGAAAGAAGCATAAAAAACATCTGAAAGATGTGTGGCACCCAGAGAATAAGCAAGGAACATTTCCCTTAAAAAACCAAATGTCCTTGAAAATAAAGTACCTGTTCCAAAAATTAAAAGGTTTTTTAAAGTTTTTGAGCCTACTTTTTGACCTCTACTATATCCTCTGGAATCCATTTTTTCCAGTCTGCCCTTGATGGTTCTTCAGGAATTGAAGAATAAACCAAAAGATAATTACCATCAAGATTTATATCTACAAAGATAAATTGAATTTTTCTTTCACCGGTATAAATCCATGATTCCCAAGCCCTTTCGCTTTCAGGATAATAAGAGTTATTAACATAAGAAGGTTTACCATATTTTATAAGTATTCTACCCCGATCTGTATTTCTACCTCTAAGTTTTAAACCCATAGAAAAATTTTGATCAGCAAAATTTATCCTATCAACAAGTTCTGTAATAAACTCATTTGCTTCTGTTTTAGAATCAGGGTCAAACTTTTTCCAGAATTTTTGGACAAAGAGTTTTTTCCCATTAAAATCTGTTATTCTTTTAAACTCTTCCATTTCTTCATTTGAAGCAAAATAATCTATAAAAAACAGGTAATTTTCATAAAACTTTCTCACATTTTCTTCCTGAACTTTTTTCTGAGAGATATATCTGAATTTTTCTTCCTTAGAAAATAATATATTTCCATTTTTAATAACACTTATCACTAAATTAAAATCACCTGTTCCCAGTTTATATAAGGGTATCCTTGCACTGGTTTCACCCCTTTGAACAAAAGGAGCCTTTTCTTCTTGTTCATAAATTTTTTCTCCTCCTTTAAAGATTTCATATCTTAATATCTCATCACCCTCAAAACCATAAAGTTCATAAAAATAATGTAAGGAGGTATCAGGAAAAACAAATAAAAAAGGTAATCTTATTTCAAATCCAAAATTTTCTCTTTTAAAGAAATAATCCTCCTTATTACCTATTTGAGGGGTTATAAATATGTCAGAAATAAAAGGAAAATTAATTTTTAAATTTTTTCTAAAATTCACCTCTCCAATTTTTGTTTTTGTTGAAAATTTAACCTTTATCTCGTAATTACCTTCTTCAAGGTTTAAAGCAAAAACATCATAAATTTTTGTTTCTTCAGCTACTCTTCCTATTTTAAAAGTCTTTGTCCATCTTTCACTTCCACCTTTTCCGCTTAAAACTTCAAACCAAATAACTTCAATATCAAATTTACCTTCTTCAAAACCCTTCTTTTTTTCAAGGGAAATCTGATTAACATTAAGAGAATAATAAAGTTCAATTGTAAAAAACTTTCCTTTAAAAACTGCGAATGGAAAAAGATAAAATTCAAAATTACCCTGTGATAAAAAGACCTCCGAAATTAAAAGAAAAACAAACATATCAGTACTGAGGGTATAATTCTCTCATATCATTAATAAGCTCGTAATCACCAAAACCTGTTTTATCAACAAAAATGAACCTTAATCTGAGGCTATTGTAATACCAGATCTGATAGGGATAAGAGCTAAATTCAAGGGGATGATCTTCTATAAAATCAGGAGGGCCAAATCTTATATAAATCCTTCCTCTATCAGTTTTATACCCTTTAATTGGACCTGAAAAATTCTTCATTACATATTGAAATCTTTCAAGAAATTTAATTTCCAGTTCATTGTGGAGTGTTACTGGATCAGGATCTCTTTTATCCCAGAAATTTCTCCATGCTTTTTTTCTTTCCTCAGGTTTAACATCCAATAGTTCTTCAATATCACTCCTCTGAAATATTATGTTTAAAGCATCTACAATATCATTCCATTCATAAATTGAAAACAAATCTAAATTTTTTAATAAATACTCATCTTCAAATTCAACCTTTCTTTTTTCTGAATTAAGCTTTACCCTGTATTTCAAAATTTCTTCATTAAATTCTGATAGGTTAAGGGTTTTAAAGATCCTATTTATTCCCCTTTTAAAATCAAAGGAAAAATTTTTAAAAGTCTCATTTTTTTTATAAAAAATAATCTCACCCTTTCCTTCCTCTTTTGAATCAAAATTTATCAAAATATTATAAAGAGAATCCGAAAGTGGTGGTTTCTTGTATGATACACTGTCTCCATTTTTTTTAAAGAAAATTATATCACCAAATTTAACAAAATCCTTATTAATAAAAGTCCTTGAAAAACTCCATCTTTTTTGAGAGTTAAGATCAGTAACTTCAATATTTATTTTATCTACACTTTTTTGAACAGTAATCCATTTTTCAAAAACAATTTTATTTTCTCTTTCTCTTGTTTCCTCATATTTTTCAAAGGAGAACCTTTTAAAAAACCTTACAAAATATTCATTCTTATCTTCTGTTGTGCTATATATATCAATCCTAATTCCTCCTGAAAATTCCTTTTCCTCTTTTTTAAAAACAAGAATGTAAGGAGAAATTTTAATATTTATTAAAATTGAATCACCTTTTTCGTAAATTTTTTTAATAACATAAAAGTTAATTGTATCAGGAGTTATATAGGAGTAGATAAAGGCAGAATAAAATATTTTTAAAAAAAATATCACCAGTTAAATCCTCCCAATTCTGAAAGCATTGAGGCAAAAAATGCAGAAGCTACTATTGCTACAAGGAAAATAATAATACCTAAAATTATTCCCACAATTATTAAAATTCCAATTAACTGGAAAAGAAATCTAATTTTTGAATGATATTGAATTAAATCAGCTTCACTTTTTGATATAGAAGCTTTTTCTGCTGAAGAAGCTGCCTGAAGTGCAGTTATTCCAATCCATATAGGAATCCATGCAATAAGTATCCCTATTATGGTGATTGCCTCTAAAATACCTGCTATTATGTTAACTATACCAAAAAATTTAATCCAGCCTGTCCCCTTTGAAGCACTTTCATATATATCCATTTTATCACCTCCAAATTAAAAGGAATTGAACCATCATAAATATTTTAAAATAATTAAAGGGAAAGTGTAAAGGTAATTTTTGAGAAAATACCCAATAAAAGTAAAATACCCAGGGCAAAAAGAAAAAGACCAGCTATAATTTCAACCTTTCTTAAATGTTTTTTAAATTTTAAAAACATTGCAAAAAAGAGATTGATAAAAAGACCTGAAATTATAAAAGGAATAGCAAGACCAAGGGAATAGAAGGCTAAAAGAAAAGTTCCTTTTAGAGGAGAAGCTGAAGTGGCTGCAAGAGCGAGTATTGCAGAAAGAATCGGACCAATACAGGGAGTCCATCCAAAACCAAATCCAAATCCAACAAGAAAAGACCTTAAAAAGGGTAGACTTGATTGGACTGGATTTAATTTTTTTTCCACATCAAGAAACTTAAATCTCAATATTCCTGTAAGATGTAAAGAAAGAATAATTATAAAAATTCCCGCTACTTTTTCCAGAATAAATTTTTTTTCAATAAAAAAAGATCCAATAAGAGATGAAGCAAATCCAAGGAATAAAAAAATTGTTGAAAAACCAAAAACAAAAAGAAGGGAATGAATTAAAATACCAAAAGAAAAAGAATTACTACTTTTTAATTCCTCAATAGATGCACCTGTTATATAGGATATATAGGCAGGAATTAAAGGCAATATACAAGGTGAAAGAAAAGATAAAAATCCTCCGAAAAAAGCTGTTAATATTGAAGGTGTTTCCACAAGTAATAATAACCTCATAGAATATTAATTTGCAAGGGCTTTTTAAAAGTATTTATAATAAAATCTATGGAAATAGCCAAAAAATACAATCCAAAAGAGGTTGAACCCAAATGGGAGAAATTCTGGACTGAAAAAAATCTATACCAGGCTGGAAAAGATAAAAATAAAAAGCCCTATGTTATAATGATGCCTCCTCCCAATGTCACAGGAATGTTACATATGGGTCATGTACTGAATAATACTTTACAAGATATCTATGCAAGGTATATGAGAATGAAAGGATACGATGTTTTATGGCTCCCTGGTGTTGATCATGCTGGTATTGCAACCCAGAATGTAGTTGAAAAGGAATTGGCAAAAGAAGGAAAAACAAGATTTGAGCTGGGAAGAGAAAAATTTGTAGAAAGAGTATATGAATGGAAGAAAAAGTACGAAGAAATTATTAAATCTCAACTTAGAAGACTTGGCTGTTCCTGTGACTGGACAAGGTACAGATTCACAATGGATAAAATCATGTCAAAAGCTGTTCTTGAAGCCTTTGTTAAACTTTATAAAAAGGGACTAATCTACAGGGGTAAATATATTGTTAATTTCTGTCCAAGATGTGAAACCACTTTATCAGATGAAGAAGTAGAAAGAGAAGAAGTAAATGGAAAACTTTATTACATAAAATATCCACTTGAGGAAAAAGGTAAATTTGTTACTCTCGCAACAACAAGACCTGAAACCATGCTTGGAGATACAGCAGTTGCTGTTCATCCAGAGGATAAAAGATATAAGGACTTTGTGGGAAAATATGCAATCTTACCCTTTATTGGAAGAAAACTAAAAATAATAGAAGATGAATCAGTGGACCCTGAATTTGGAACAGGTGCTGTAAAAGTTACCCCTTCCCATGATCCTGTTGATTTTGAAATAGCAAAGAAACACAACCTTCCCTTTGTAACTATTATGGATACAAAAGGAATAATAAATGAAGAAGGTGGAGAATTTAAAGGTCTTGATAGATTTAAAGCAAGAGAAGAAATAATTAAAAGGCTTCAAAATATGGGGCTTCTTGAAAAAGTTGAGGACTATAAAATTAATCTCGGTAAATGTTATAGATGTGAAACAGTAATTGAACCCTATCTTTCTGAACAATGGTTTTTAAAAATGAAGGAAATGGCGCAGAAAGCTTTTGAAGCAGGTGAAAAAGGAGAAGTTAAATTTTACCCCCCATCATGGAAAAAACTTTATGATATATGGCTTCTAAATGTTAAAGACTGGGTAATATCAAGACAGTTATGGTGGGGTCATAGAATACCTGTTTATTACTGTGAGAACTGCAAAAATGAGATGGTAAGTACAACTCATCCTTTAAAATGTGATAAATGTTCTTCAACAAAAATAAAACAGGATGAGGATGTTCTTGATACCTGGTTTTCTTCATGGCTATTCCCTTTTTCAACTCTTGGATGGCCTGAAAACACTACTGATTTAGAAAGATATTATCCTGGCTCTTTACTTGTAAGTGCCTGGGATATTCTCTACTTCTGGGTAGCAAGGATGATTATGGCTGGTATTGAATTTCTTGGAAAAGTTCCTTTTAAAAGTGTTCTAATTCACGGTCTTTTAAGGGATGAAAAAAGAAGAAAACTCTCAAAATCACTTGGTAATTCGCCTGATCCTGAAGATTTATTTGATAAGTATGGTGTTGATGGAGTAAGGTTTTCTCTAATTTCAATTGCTCCAGAAGGTAGAGATATTATTTTCAGTGAGGAAAAAATGAAAATAGGGAGAAACTTCTGTAATAAAATGTGGAATGCCTTAAGACTTCTCTTAACATACATAGATGAAGGAAAGGTATTAGAATATGAATTGCCAAAAAATCTTGAGTTTGAAGATAAATGGATTTTAATGAAGTTTAACGAAGCTTTAAAAAATGTAAATTATAGTCTTGAAAACTACGATTACCCAGAACTGGCAAAGTCAATATATAACTTTTTCTGGTTAAATTATTGTGATTATTATCTTGAAGCAATAAAAGATAGGTTGAAAGATGAAAAAAGGAAAACTATCGCTTTAAAAGTTGCTTTAATTGTATTTGAAAAATTTTTAAGGATGGCTCATCCTGTAATACCTTTTATAACTGAGGAATTATGGCATAAACTTCCTTTTAAAAGAGAAAAGGAAAGTATATCATTAACAGAGTGGGTTACTGAATTTGATATCAATTTTGAAAGAGAAAAAGAAGAATTTGAGTTTTTGATAAAATTAATAGAGCTTTTAAGGGAAATAAAAGGTATCTATAGGATTCCTTTGAAAGAAAATATAAGGATATTTATTAAAGAAGAAAAAGACAAAAGATTTAAAGATATACTCAATTGTCTTGCAAAGGCTTCAGTTCTTGAAAAAGAACCTGAAAAGAATTATCTCGGTTATGTAATAAATGAAAAGGAAATAATTGTTGAATTTCCTGAAAGGATTAACATTGAGGAGGAAAAAATTAGAATAGAAAAGGAAATAAAAGAACTTGAAAATTTACTCGCTGGTATTGAAAAAAGACTAAAGAATCCCGAATTTTTAGAAAAAGCACCGGAAAAAGTTATCAAAGAAACAGAAGAAAAAAAGAGAATTTTTGAGGAAAAACTTAACAGTTTAAAAAAGTATTTAAAATAAAAGGAGGAAAATGAAAAATTATAAATTTAAAAGTATGGAAGAATTTCTTTACTATTTTCCCCAAGATCTTATTTTTTACAAAAATTTTAAAGAAAAAATTTTATTTAATTTTAAGGAAGTTAATTTTATTGGAATGGGTGGTTCTGGTATTGGAGGTAAAATTATCTCACCCTTTTTAAAAATAAAACATAATGTTATAAATGATTATTATTACGATTTAATAAGTAATGAATCTTTAAACATTCTCATAAGTTATTCAGGTAATACAGAAGAAACAATAAGTTTTTTTGAAGCATTAAAAAACAAAAAAACCATAGGGATTTCAGCAGGTGGTAAACTGGAAGAACTTTTTAGAAAAGAAAAATTGCCCTATTTTAAACTTACAGAAGGTTATCCTCCCAGGTGTGCATTACCCTTAATGTTTTCCCTTTTGAGTTTTATTCTTTCAGAATATATAAATTTTAAATTAGAGGAGTTAGATGATTTAAAAAATTTTTTAGAAGAAAAAAGAGAAAAATTCTCATCAATTGAAGGAGAATGTATGGAAATGGCACAAAAAATTTATAAAAGACCTCTTTTTATTTATACATCATATCCCTATGCAGGTTGTGCTTTTAGAATAAAAACTCAGTTAAATGAAAATTCAAAACAATTTGTTCATATAGATTTTATACCTGAAATGAATCATAACGAGATTGAAGGTTTAAAAGAACCGGAAGAGATAATTGAAAGAGCCTGGGTTATTTTTATAAAGGGGAAGTATATAAATGATAGAAACAAAAAAAGAATTGAGGAAACAATAAAAATTATTGAAGATGAAGTAATGGGTATTACAGTTTTTGAGCCTGAAGGAGAAAAGCTTTTAGAGGAAATTTTTTACACAATTTACTTTTTTGATTATGTTTCACTCCACCTTGCAAAATTGAATAAAGTTAATCCCTTTGAAATAAAAAGAATTGAAAGGTTAAAAAAGGCTCTTTTAGATTGAAGGCTATAATTCCGATCGCTGGAAAGGGAACAAGGACATATCCTCTATCTTTTGCAACACCAAAACCACTTTTAAGAATTAAAGGAAAACCAACTCTTTATTATGTTACAAAAATTTTAAAAAAATTTAATATAGAAAAAGTAGTTTATGTTATATCACCAAATTTAATTGAATCTATTGATGAAATTAAAAAAATAAATAATTTAAAATGCGATTTTGTGATTCAGAAAAAATCCCTTGGTCTTGGTGATGCAATTTTATGTGCCGAAGAAAAAGTTAAAAAGGGAAAATGCTTAATAGTACTTGGTGATTCTATTCTTGATGTAGATATTAAAAATTTTAATAAGAATAAAAATTACATAGGAGTTTTCCATCATCAGGATCCAAGGAGATTTGGTATTGTAGTTCTTGATAATAATAAAATAGCTCAAGTAGAAGAAAAACCGGAGAAACCAAAAACAAATCTTGTAATATGTGGAATATATTATTTAAGAAAAATTGAAATTCTTTTTTCAGCATTAAGAGAAATAGAAAAAAGGAATTTAAAAACAAAAGGAGAATTTCAGTTAACAGATGCTTTTAAAATACTTTTAGAAAAGGGAGAGGAACTTTATACTTTAAAGGTAAAAAAATGGCTTGATACAGGAACTCTTGATGAAATTCTTGAAACCCACAAAAAAATTTTAAATAAAAAGGAAATTCTTGAAAAGAAAAATATTAAAAATACAAAAATTATTCCACCTGTATGGATTGATAAAAATGTAAATATAGAAAATTCAGAAATAGGACCTTTTGTATCAATAGAAACTGAGTGTAAAATAAAAAATTCAAAAATTGAAAACGTATTAGTTTATAAAGGAACAAAAATATTAAATTCAATAATTAAAAAGGGAATTATAGGCGATTATTCCGTGATTGAAAATTTAAAATCAGAAGAAATTTTTATAACAAATAAAAGCAAAATTATCTCTTAAATATCTCCCTTATAATTGCAAAATCTTTCAAACTCAAATAAAGGGGTGTGTCCTTTAATATCTATAACTCTTGCTATAAGAAATTCACCAGGTTTAAAATTACCTTTAATAATACCTTTAATATTTTCTCTTGTTTTAACCTTTGAAAAATTCTCAAACTTTTCAGATTCTCCTTCAGTTAAAACAAGAAATCTCCTTCCTAACATCTCCTTTCTTCTTTCCCCAATTATTCTATTTACTTCATCAATAAGAGTTTTAAGTCTTTCTTCTTTAATATTTTCAGGAACTTTATCCTTAAATCTTCTTGCAGGTGTATTTGGTCTTTCTGAATATTTAAACATAAAAGCCATTTCAAATTTTACACTTCTCACAACAGAAAGGGTATCTTCAAAGTCCTTATCATCCTCACCTGGAAATCCTACTATTATATCAGTTGTTATTGTTGAATCCTTAAATTCTTCCCTTATCATATAACAAAGGTCAAGAAATTCTTCTTTTGTATAATCCCTTTTCATTCTTTTTAAAATTTTTGTTGAACCAGACTGAAGGGGTAAATGGAACCAGTGGGAAATATGTGTACTTTCCTTTATTGATTTAAAAACTTTATAGGAGAAATCCCTTGGATTTGGGGATAAGTATTTAATCCAGAAGTTACCCTTTAAATCTTTATCAAGATTATAAATAAGGTCAGCGAAATCAAAACCTGTCTCTTCATCAAAATAGGAATTTACATTTTGGCCTAAAAGAAATATTTCCTTTGAACCTTTATCAATTAATTCCTGAGATTCTTTCAAAATAGAGCTATAGCTTCTACTAATTTCCCTTCCCCTTGTATATGGAACAATGCAGAAGGAGCAGAAATTATCACATCCTATTGAAATATTCACATAGGAAGTAACAGGGTGGGTTGGTTCAGGTATATCTTTATATTCAGGAATTTCATCAAATCCAACTTCTATAATTTTTTTATTTTCTTCGATTAGGGTTTCAGCTATATCAGAAATCTTGTGAATTTTTCTTGTTCCTAAGATTGCATCAACTCCCAGTTCAAAAATTTTTTCCTTTTCACTTTCTGCCACACATCCTGCAAAAATTACCTTTTTACCTTTTCTTTTAAATTCTCTCGCATAAATTTTTGCTCTCTTTTCAGCCTTTCCCCTTACTGAGCAGGAATTAATCAAAATAATATCTGCATTTTCAGGGATATCTTCTTCGAATCCTTTCTTTAGTAGAATACTTCTCATCGTCTCAGAATCCCTGACATTCATCTGGCAACCGAAAGTAATTATTGAAAATTTTTTTTCCATTATTTTAATTTTAAACTTTGATTTTTAAAAATTCAAAAAAAATCTTATAATTTAAAATGAATTTTAAGGAAATAATAAGTGTTTCACAGAAAAATTTTCCTTCAAGTTTTATAAAATCAATTATAAATGATTTTTCAAGATTTCATAGAATACAGGTCTCAGAAGAATATTCAAAAGCTTTATCAGAACTATCTTATCTTTTGAAAAATGAAGGAATAAATTTTAAAATTCATAAACTTCCCTTTAATAAAAATTCCGAATATTTCTTTCAGAAATTCTTTCCCTACTGGAAAATCAATAAAGGGTATTTAAAAATAATTGAACCCTTTATAGAAATTATTGCAGATTACAGGGAAATACCTCTTTCTGTAATTCCAAGAAGCAAGAAAGTAGGGGGTATTTATGAAATTGTTGATTTTGAAAAATATAAAGGAGAAAAAGATAAAAAGATTTTTTTAACAGAGAACTTCAGAAAAACTTTCTATGAAATACTAGGTAATGATGCTGGAATACTTTATTTCGGGATGCCTGAAATTGAAGGAATAAGAGAAGAAGGTGAACTTGAAGATTATCTGCACTATGTTTCCTTCTGGGAGGAAGGATTTTTCGGGTTTTCAATATCGAAAAGAAAAGGGGAAAAATTAAAAAAAGTTTTAAAAAAACATAAAAAATTAAAGGCTGAGGTAGAAATTTTTTCTGAATTTGGAGAAGGTTTTATTGAAATAGTTGATATATTATTTAAGGGTGAAGAAGATAAAAAGGAAATATGGCTTTTATCCCATTTTTGTCATCCTTCACCTTTTGCAAACGATAATCTTTCAGGTGTGGCGGTTTCTCTTGGAATCGCAAAATACATTAATGAACTTATAAAGAAAAATGAAATAAAACTTAAGAGAAATTTAAGAATACTAATTTTACCCGAAATGACAGGAACAATTGCTTTTTTGAAAGAATTCTTCAATGAAAATATTGAAGTTATATCAGCATTAAACCTTGATATGGTAGGAGAGGACCAGGATAAATGTAAAAGTGTTATGACAGTTGAAAGAGAACCATTTTTTATAAGAAGTTTTGCAGGTTATCTTGCAGGTTTAATAATGGACTATTTACCTGGAGGGGCTAAAAATTTCAGAGGAACATCAGAAATACCCCTTTTTAGAAAAACAATGTCAAATTATTCAGGTGGTTCAGATCATTATATTTTAATTTCACCTGACTTTGGAATCCCTTCATGTATGATAAATTACTGGCCTGATAAATTTTATCACACAACAGCTGATACAAGAGATAAAATTTCAGAAATTTCCTTAAAGAATTCTTTTTCTCTTGCCTATGCATATTTATATTTTCTTCTAAACTTTGAAAAAGAAGATGTTTTATTTTTAAAAGAAAAAATTAAAGAAATTTTTAAAAGAGAAATATTTGAATTGAAAATAAAAGAAGGGGAAAAAGAAGAATTTATAAAGGAATATTTTGGTCTAATAAATGCTTTTAAATCTTTAAATAAACTTGAAAAAAATATTAGTATTGAAGATGATTTAAAGGAAATTGAAGAATTTATGGAAAAAGAAAAAATAAAGAAAGAAAAATCGGAAAGAATAAAAACAAAAGAGAAATTTATCTTAAGAAAAAAAGAAAAGGGTGTACCCCTTTCACTATCTTTTCGCTTAGATTTTAAAGAAAGAAAAATTTTTGATGAGAAAAGAGAAAAAATAAAAAATTTACCTCTTCTTATAGATTTAATTTCCTATCTTGCTGATGGAAAAAGAGATTTTGAAGAAATTTTAAACTTTTTAAATCTTGAAATAGGAAAATTGAAAATTAAAGATATTCATTTTGTAATTGATATACTTGAAAAAATTAAGTTTATGGAAAAAATTTAAAAATAAAGGTATTATTTATTATGAAATTTGAGGAGGGATTTATCTTTCAAATCGTGAGAACAATGAGGGAGGAAGCTCCCTCAAGATTTCTTGCTCCACCTGCAAATGTTTATGAAACTGAAAACGAATGGATTATTGAACTTATTATGCCTGGAATTGAAAAAGATTCTCTTAAAGTAGTTTTAGAAGATGAAATCTTAAAGGTAGAAGCAAAAAAAGAGAAAAGTGAAGAACTAGCAATGTGTCATCACTGTTATGAATGGCCCTATTCTGAGTACAGAAGAATAATTGAATTACCAAAAGAAATAGAATATTCTCAAATATCTACAAGTTATAGAAACGGAATTTTAAAAATAAAAATACCTAAAAGGATAAAAAAAATTATAGAAATTGAAGTAAAGGAGGAATAACATGGAAGAAAAAGAATTTGAATTCCATATTCCTGAGGTTCTTCCGGTTATTCCTGTTAAAGGAGGGGTAATTTTCCCTGGAATAGCAATTCCTTTTACAATAAAAGAAGAAACTTATCAAAGATTAATAGATGAGGCTTTAAAGCAGGATAAAATATTTGGTTCATTCTTACAGAAAGAAGAAAAAAAAGAATTTGAGCCTGAAAATATTTTTAAAATAGGGACAGCAGTTTATATTCATAGGATGTTCAGGGCTCCGGATGGCTCAATGAGGCTTTTTATTCAGGGTATAAAAAGAGTTGAAATTCTTGAATTTTTAAAAAAAGAAATAGGATTCTATGCAAAAGTTAAAATATTACAGGATGAGCTTCCGAAGGATAATAAAATTCTTGAGGCTTTAAAACACAGTATTCTTTCAACATTAAAAGAAATTATTCAGGCAGTTCCCTATATTCCTGAAGAGGCACTTATATTTTTATCAGGTATAGAAGATTATTCAATTTTCACCGATATGGTTGCATCCTCAATAAATATAGAACCTCTTGAAAAACAAAGATTACTTGAAACCCTTAATTTAGAAGAAAGAATGAAAAAAGTTTTATCCTTTTTAACTGCTGAAAAAGAGGTTGCTTCTCTTTCGAAAAAAATAAAAGAGGAGGTAGATGAATCAATTGAGAGAACAAGAAGAGAACATATATTGAGAGAACAGCTAAGAGCTATTCAAAAA
Organism: candidate division WOR-3 bacterium; assembly: GCA_039803925.1. Lineage (NCBI taxonomy): Bacteria > Pseudomonadati > Caldifarciminota > Caldifarciminota bacterium. Next base: position 72,092 of record JBDRZL010000002.1, read on the forward strand.
GAATTAGGAGAACTTGATGAAACTGAAAAGGAAATTCAGGAATTGAGAAAAAAAATAGAAGAAAAGAAAATGCCTGATGAGGCAAGAGAAGTGGCTTTAAGAGAATTAGATAAACTTTCAAGAATGCATCCTGCCTCACCTGAATATTCTGTATCAAGGAATTATATAGACTGGTTAATTGCTCTCCCTTGGAGTGAAGAAACAGAGGATATTCTGGATTTAGAAAGAGCAAAAAAAATCCTTGATGAGGACCACTATAATTTAGAAAAGGTCAAGGAAAGAATTCTTGAATTTCTTGCTGTGAGAATAATCAAAAAAGGAAAACTGAAGGGACCCATTCTCTGTTTTATTGGACCTCCTGGTGTTGGAAAAACATCTCTTGGTAAAAGTATAGCAAGAGCATTGGGAAGAAAATTTATAAGGATGGCTCTTGGTGGTATAAGAGATGAAGCAGAAATAAGGGGGCACAGGAGAACATATGTTGGTGCATTACCGGGTAGAATTATTCAAGGGATAAGACAGGTTGGGACGAAAAATCCTGTATTTATGTTGGATGAAGTGGATAAAATTGGTCTTGATTTTAGAGGGGATCCTGCATCTGCTCTTTTAGAAGTTCTTGATCCTGAACAGAACTATTCCTTCCGTGATCACTATATAGAAGTGCCATTCGATTTATCACAGGTATTTTTCATTGCTACTGCCAATACTCTTTATACAATTCCGCCTCCCTTGCTTGATAGGATGGAAATTATTGAAATTCCAGGTTATGTGGATAAGGAAAAATTATTTATAGCAACCAGATATTTAATACCAAGACAGAAAAAGGAAAACGGTCTTGATGGGATGAATATTAGTTTTACAAGAAAAGCTTTAGAAAAAATAATAAATGAATACACAAGAGAAGCTGGTGTGAGACAGCTTGAAAGGAAAATTGGTGAAATTATGCGAAAAATTGCAATGGAAATTCTAAGAACAAAAGATGGAAAAACCAATTTTGTTATAACACCAAGTAATGTTGAAAAATATCTTGGTTCTCCTATTTTTTATTCTGAAACAAAAATAAGAAAGGGGACAGTTGGAGTCGCGACAGGGTTAGCTTGGACTCCTACAGGTGGAGAAATCCTTTTTATAGAATCAGCGAAAATGCCAGGAAGAGGGGCTTTAATTTTAACAGGAAAACTCGGAGAAGTAATGAGAGAATCCTGTCAGGCTGCTTTAACACTTATCAGAGCAAATTCAAAAGCCTGTAATATAAATTATTCGGAAATTGAAAAAAGTGATATTCATATTCATGTTCCAGAGGGGGCAATTCCAAAAGATGGACCTTCAGCAGGAGTTGCAATATTTGTATCCTTACTTTCACTTTTTACAGGTAAACCAGTAGATCCAGAAGTTGCGATGACAGGTGAAATAACTTTAAGGGGAAAGGTTATGCCGGTTGGTGGAATAAAAGAAAAAGTTCTTGCTGCAAAAAGAGCAGGAATTAAAAAAGTAATTCTTCCAAGCTGGAATGAAAAAGATGTTAGGGAATTACCCTCTTACATAACAAAGGGGATGGAATTTATTTATGTTGATAATATATACGATGTTATTAAGTATTTATTTCCTGATTTAATAAAAGAAAAAAAAGTTAAAAAAAGGAAATAAAAGGCTTTTAGAAGATTATAATCTTTCTTTTCTTTTCAATTTTAACAACCAAAAATTATTCCTCCTCAAAACTACTTTCCGCTGATACAATATCTTCATAACTTACTTTAGATACATCAAGTTCGTTTAATCTCTCCTTAAACATTTCAAAGGCTTCATAATAATTTACATCAAGTTTTCTTTTTCTTCCAAAAGGATTCGCTCTATTCACAACAAACTGCTTTACAAAGGGATGATTTATACCCCTTTCTCTTATCTTCATAACTTTTTCTTGAACTATCTCATCCACTTCCGCCAGGATAGAAGCTCTTCTCTCCCTCTCTTTATATGCCTCTTCAAAGGGTATATCTAAAAAGTTATCTACCTTCTTTAAGAATGTATGATAAGCTCCACCTGAAAATTTAGGTTTTTCTTCATATAAAATACCAAGAGTTATATAAGGAGCCTCTTCAAATTGAAAAGCATATTCACTCTCATATTTTTCTGGTTCTTCTCTCATTATTGTCTTATACATTCTAATCACTTCAAGAGATTTTTCTTTTATATTATGAGCCTTTTCTGTATTTAAAGCCAGTATCTGATATGTAGTAGAATAATCAGGAATTAAAATTCCTGTAATTTTTTCCTTGCCAAGCCTTAACATAGCCTCTCTTCTATGATTTCCATTTGGTGTCCAATAAACTCCCTTTTTAGGTCTAACAAGAATAATAGGATCAAGAAACCTACCAACTGTCTCAATCACTTCCATCAACCTTCTAACATGAGGTTCAGAAAGATCTCTCTGGAAAGGAGTGGGTTCAACCATATTTATTGGAACTTCAACAAGAAGCTGAGGTTTATCACCATAGGGGTCATTAAATGTTGCAAGAACTTTAACACCTTCTTCTTCAATTTCTGCTATAAGTGTCTTTATTTCATTCGTAGTCTTTGCCATTTTAAGACCTCCTTTTTAATTAGTATAAATAATTACTATTATAATAATTAACTGCTACAATAAAATTTTTCAAGACTTTAAGTATTCAATTATTTTCAAAAGTTCCAATTTTATTTCTTTTAAAATTCTCCTGTCATCTTTTTCAAGGGGAAGATCAATTTGTTTTTTATCTTTCATACTTAAAATTTTTTTCTTAACTCCTTCAATTGTTAATCTCTCTTCATAATGTAACTTTTTGATAAGGTTTATAATATTTATTTCTTCCTTTGTATAAAACCTTCTTCCCCTTATTTTCTTTGGTCTTAAAGCTGGAATTTGAGATTCCCAGTATCTTATTACATGAGGTTTAATTCCTGTAATTTCTGAAACTTCCTTTATTGTATAATAAAATTTATCTCTCATGAAAGATTAAGTCTTGACCTTACAAGAATACCTCTAAATTTATCCCTCTCTTTTTCCTCCATAACTTTTCCGAATAAAATCTGAATATGGGCTGGTTGATTTAAAAGCATTATTTCATTGATCTTTTCAATATTAATATCAATGATATTCATACCCGCTGCCATCCTTAAATGAGAGGTATACTCCATAACCTCTTTTGAATTCAAAAATTTAGCACTTTTCAAAATACCTATGGTTCTCATAACCTTATCCTCTATTAGATCTTTTGCACTCTTTAAAATTTTTTCCCTCTCTTCTTTTTCTATATCTATTATTTTATAAAGTACATCCTTAAAATTAGAAAGAATTTCCTCTTCTGATTTTCCAAAAGTTCTCAAGGAAGAAAACTGAAAAATATTTCCCATAACCTCTGAACCTTCACCATAATAACCCCTTACCGTAATGTCATTACTGACAGCAAAATTGATAATTTCCTGAATCCTTCCTGATAAAACAGAAACAGGCAGATGAAGTAGAGAGGAAACTCTGAAACCTGTACCAACATTTGTAGGACAGGTTGTTAAAAAACCATATTTATTATGAAATGCATATAAGAGAGTAGAACCAATAAGGTCATCTATTTCCATTCCTTTCATAAAAGCTTCCTCAAACATAAAACCAGGATAAAAAACCTGAATTCTTAAGTGATCTTCCTCATTTATCATAATACTTATCTTTTCCTCCATATCCATTACAACACCTCTACCCTTTCCATCTTTCAATAAATCTTTTGATATAAGGTGTCTTTCTACAAGAAAATCTTTTTCAATTTTCTCAAGTTCATCAATCTCGTAGATTTTAAGGTTTTTCAATTTTTCAATTGAATAAAAAGCATCTCTTATTAAATTAAAAATTTTAGCCCTCTTTCCCTCATCAAGATATAAGGGAAAATTATAACCCTTTAAATTTCTCGCAAGTCTTATTCTTATAGAAAGAACAATATCACCATAAACAGGACTTATAAGTTTTAACCAAAAAGGAATCTTTTCACTCATCCATTTAAATCTTTCAGGTATCATTTCCTTTTTCCACCTCCTTTATAAGGTCTCTGAGTCGAGCAGCTCTTTCAAATTCCTCCCTATTTATCGCTTCTTCCAGTGCTCTTTTTAAAACTCTCAACCTGAATTCCTTATTGGGCTCATAAACTCCCTTATAAATTTTACCTTTATGCTCCTTTGCTTTATGATAATCATAGATTATCTTACTTATATTTGGTTCAAAACTTTCATAACATTTTTCACACTTAAATTTGGTTATTTTTAAAAATTCAGAAAATTTTAAACCACAATTTACACAAGCAAGATCTTCCTCAGGTTTTAAAACAGGATTTTCTTTTTTAGGGACAGGATATGGAGAAGGAGAAATCCCTATAGACTCCTTTTCAGCACATTCTTTACAGAGTTCAAGAACTTGCTTTTTACCACCTTCGTAAATAACAAGTTTTACCTCTGCTTTATTCTTTTTACATTTTTCACAAATTTTTTCCATTTTTTCTTTCATTTTATTAATTTTAACCTTCCTTCTTGTAAATAATAAGATAAATTAAAGTATTTTGTCCATAAAGGATTATGTGAAACCATAATCAAAGATACATTATTTTTATACACAAGGTCAAAGAGAATCTCCATAACTTTTAAAGCATTCTTTTCATCAAGACTACCAGTTGGTTCATCAGCAAAAATTATTTCAGGTTCCCCAACGATTGCTCTTGCTATTGCTACCCTTTGCTCCTCTCCTCCTGACATCTCTGTAGGAAAAGAATATATTTTTTCACTTAATCCAACCATCTCAAGAACTATCTTTGCTTTTTCCTTTGCTTTTTTAACACTTTCTCCCCTTATCAAAAGAGGAACCATAACATTTTCAAGGGCATTCAATTCTCTTATTAAATTATAAAATTGGAATATAAATCCAAATTTTTCATTCCTTAATAAAGATAACTTTCTTTCATCTTCCAAGGAAATAAGTTCTTCCATATAAAAAATTTTACCACTATCAGGTCTGTCAAGAAAAGAAAGAAGCATTAAAAGAGTTGTTTTACCTGAACCAGAAGGACCCTGAATAAGAATTTTATCACCCTTTCTTATAACTAAATCCACTCCTTTTAATACTTCAATTTTACCATTTGGAGAATTGAAACTCTTATAAAGACCTTCCGCTCTTAAAATAATTTCACTCATATCTCAGAGCTTCTCTTGGCAAAATTTTTGATGCTTTAATCGCAGGTATTACTGAGGAAAAAATAACTATTAGATAAGAAGAAAGAAAAATCCATAAAATATCTCTTAAACTTATAACCACAGGCATATAATCAATAAAATAAACATCAGGAGGAAGTTTGATAAGTTTATACTTTCCGGCTATAAAACCTAAAAAAGAACCAATCATTACTCCTGAAATTATACCTATACTTCCAAGTATTAAACCTTCAAGTAAAAAAATTTTAAAAACATCTTCTTTTTTAAAACCCATACTCATTAAAATACCTATTTCCCTTGTTTTTTTTGCCATTAAAACAAATAAATTCCCCATTATCATAAAAGAGGCCACAAAAATCAAAATTGAAAGAATCAAAAAAAGAGCAAGCTTCTCAAGTTTAAGTGCAGAAAATAAAGATTTATTCATATCTATCCAGGTAACACTATAAAAAGGGTATCTCAACTCCTTATCAATTTTCTTTTTTACAATTTCAGCATTATAAGGTTCTCTTAAAACAACTTCTAAAAGTGTATTTGAAGATCTTAAAATCTTTTCAAATTTTTCAAATGATATAAAGGCAAAAGAAGAATTGTATTCATAATAACCGAGATCAAAAATTCCTGAAACCACAAATTTTTCAGACTTTACAGGAAAAAAAAGAGGAGAGAACTTTTCCTCAAAAGGGATCATAAGAAGTATAGTATCACCTATATTTGCTCTTAACCTATAAGCAAGATAATCACCAAGTAAAATTTCATTTTCCCTTAAACTGAATTCTCCTTCTATAATACTTTCTTTCAACTTTCTTTTTAAAGGAAAATCTCCGTCAGGTAAAGCTCTTACAAGACCGCCATCAATATTAATTTTATTTTTAAATAAGGTTTTTGTTATCTTGTATTTAATAACCCTCTCAATTCCCTTAATTTTACTTATCTTTTTTATGATACTATCAGGATTTTCTATTTTCTCTCCCCCAAACTTCTGAATCAGAATATGAGGCGTTAATGATAAAATTCTTGTTTTTATCTCGGAATGGAAACCTGTTATAACACCAGTAACAAGGATTAATGCCATAACACCTAAAAAAATCCCTGAAATTGAGAGAAAAGCAAGGATTGAAAGTAAAAAACCACTCTTGAGTCTCAAAAATCTTCTTATTAAAAATAGATAAATTCTCACTATTTTTTCGGTCTTAAACCTGGAAATAAAATCACATCCCTTATATTAGGCTTATCTAAAAGTATCATACACAACCTATCCATACCTATACCAAACCCTGCTGTTGGAGGCATTCCATAGGAAAGAGCCTCAATATAATCCTCATCAAAAGCATGAGCTTCCTCATCACCCAGTTCTCTGAGTTCTACCTGTTTTAAAAATCTTTCCTCCTGATCTATTGGGTCATTTAATTCTGAAAAAGCGTTCACAACCTCTATACCTGCAATATATAGTTCAAACCTTTCTGTAAGTCTTTCCTCATCCCTTTTCTTTTTTGCAAGAGGTGAAAGTTCTTTTGGATAATTAAAAACAAAAGTAGGGTTTATAAATTCCTTTGAAGAAAAATAATCAAAAATTTTATCAAGAACTTTTGGATATTTATTTTCCTCTATACCAAGATCTTTAGCCACATTCTGAAGTTTTTTAACATCAGCCTCTAAAGGATTAAATCCAATTTTACTCTTTAAATATTCAATATAATTAATTCTTTTAAAGGGTCTTTCAAAGGAAATTTTCTGACCTTGATACTCAATTTGACTACTTTCTTTAATTTCAATAACAAGAGAATATAACAATTCCTCAATAAAAAGAGATAAAATTTCATAATCCCAATAGGCAATATAACCTTCAAGAAGTGTAAATTCAGGATAATGGCTTTTATCTATTCCCTCATTTCTAAAATCTTTTGAAAATTCATAAACTCTTTCAAAACCACCTACAATTAACCTTTTAAGATAGAGTTCATTTGAAATTCTTAAATAAAGTTCTGTATCAAGAGCATTTGAATAAGTTTTAAAGGGTCTTGCTGTTGCACCACCATATATGGGCTGTAAAATTGGGGTCTCAACTTCAATAAATTTATTTTTATTGAGAAAATTCCTTATAAAATCAAAAATCTTAGTCCTTAATTTAAAAACTTCCCTTGAATTTAAATCAGAAATCAAATGTAAATACCTCTTTCTGTACATGAGCTCTTTATCCTGTAATCCATGAAATTTTTCAGGTAAAGGCAAAAGTGCCTTTGTAAGTAAAATAAAATCTTTCACAAATATTGAAAGCTCCCCCTTCTGAGTTTTTCCCAACTTTCCCTCAACACCAATAATATCTCCTGGATCTATATACTTTCTAAAAATTTGATATTTCTCATTTAAAGAACTCTTTTCAAGAACAATCTGCAATTTATCACTTTCATCTTCAATAACGGCAAAAATTAATTTTCCAAAATCCCTGAAAAATTTTAGTCTTCCTGCAGTTCTTACTTCTTTATCAAGAAGTTCAGATTCCCTATCTCTTATTACCTTTATATCCACTTTTCCATCAAATCTGTAAGCAAAGGGTTCAATTTTCATCTCCTTTAATTTCTGAAGTTTTTCAAAACGTATTTTATATTCTTCAGGATAAATTCTCTTTTCCTTCATTTTTTCCCTCCATTAAAAGATAAGTTTTTATAAATTCTTCTATATCTCCATCAAGAACATCATCAACTCTTCCTGTTTCAAGTCCTGTTCTGTGATCTTTTATAAGTTTATAAGGATGCAAGATATAACTCCTTATCTGATTACCCCATGCGATATCGGTTTTTTCTTTTTCCAGTTTTTCAAGTTTCTCTTTCTGTTTTTTATCATAATACTCTTTTAACCTTGCCCTTAAAATTCTCATCGCATACATCCTATTCTGATGTAGGGATCTTTCACTCTGACATGATACAACTATTCCTGTAGGGATATGTCTTATTCTTATTGCAGTTGATGCCTTTTGAACATGCTGACCACCAGGACCAGAAGCTCTGAAAGTTTCTATTTCAAGATCATCTTCATTTATTTCTACCTCCACTTCTTCTACTTCGGGATAAACAAACACTGCTGCAAAGGAAGTGTGCCTCCTTCTTGATGCATCAAAAGGTGAAATTCTTACAAGCCTATGAACACCCCTTTCAGCTTTCAAAAGCCCATAGGCATACTTTCCCTCTATAAATAAAGTTGCTGATTTTACACCCGCTTCTTCTCCTGGCTGTATATCGGCTTCTACCTTAAAACCTTTTCTCTCACAGAACCTTAAATACATTCTCAAAAGCATTGAAGCCCAATCCATTGATTCTGTTCCACCTGCCCCAGGATGAATTGTTAAAATACAATTTTTGTGATCATCTGGTTCATCAAGTATAAGTTTTATCTCAATTTCCTCTATTTTCTTATTCAATTCTTTAATTATTTTACCTATTTCTTCTTCAATCTCCTCACCTAAATCTTTATCTTCTTCTTTCAATAACTCAAGTTCCTTTAATTCTTCAAATTTTTTTTCTATTTCTTCTATAAATTTAAGTGTTTCTTTAATTTCATTTAACCTTTCCATAACTTCTTTTGCTCTCTTCTTATCCTGCCAGAATCCTTCTAATGCTGATTCCCTCTCCAAATTTTCCTTTTCCTTTTTAAGGGAATCAGCATTAAGGAAGTTTTTTAACTTTTGCCATTTTTCAAAGAGTTCTGTTTTTTCCATAAAATTAATATATGATAAGACAAAAAGAAATTGAATTTCTTTTAGAAAAATACTCTAATACTTTAAGTTCTTTTTGGAAAAGGGAAAGAGAATTTATAAAAAAAAATATTGAAAAAAAAGGAAAAAGTTTTAAGTATTTTGAAGAACCTCTTTATAATATGTTCTCAATTTTTAGTAATAAAAATAAATTGCTTAAAAAAATTAAAAAAGACTTACTTTTTTCAAAATTGAAAAAAATTAAAAAAAAGAAGAGTTTTTTATTGACTCCTGGTAATATTCCTTTATTAGAAATTCAATATCTTTACTTTTTAATTCTTGTTTCAGAAGAAATATTATGGAGACCAAGTAGAAATTTTATGGAACTTTCTAATAAACTCCTTGACTATTTGAAAAAAAATAATTTTAAAAATATTAAGATTGTTAATGAAGATTTGGAAAATTTAAAGGAAAAAATAAAAGATTTTGATTATTTTGTTCTTATCGGATCTGATAGAACCATAAAGGAATTTAAAAAAAATATTGATAAGTCAAAAAAAATTATAGAATATGGAAGTAAGACAAGTGTTTCAATTATTACGGATAAAGTAAAAATAAAAGAATTTATAAAGGATATTACTTATTTTTCCCATTCAGGTTGTTTATCTCCAACAATTATTTTTGTTCATAAAAATATTTTTAATGAATTTTTGGAAAAATTAAAAAAAGAACTTTTAAAAATAAAAGGTTTATTCAGTGAAAGGGAAAAATTATTCAATTTTTACATTCATCTTTCTGAAGAAGAAAAAATAGAAAAAATAGGAGAATTTTATATAAAATTGAATCCTGAAAATATTTTCATATCAAAAGGTTTTATAAATATCTTTGAATTTTCAGACTTTGAAAATTTAGTTAAAAAAATTAAAAATATTGAAAATTTTATACAGGGAATGAGCATTCATCCTTTTAAAAAAGAAATTTTAAAAATCCTAAAAGAAAACTTCAAAAATGTTTATATTAAAAAAATAGGAAAACTTCAAATTATAGATGAAAACTTCTTTGCTGATGGAATAAAACCTTTAAGTTTATTATTTGATTAAAATAAACTTTTTAAAAATTTTTGTTCCTCCTGCTTCAAGTAAAAGAAAATAATTTCCAGTTGATTTAAATCTTCCTGAAGAACTTTTGCCTGTCCATAAAACCTTATACTCACCTGGTTCAAAAACATCACGCACAAGGTTTCTAACATTTCTCCCTGTTCCATCAAAAATTTTTATATTTACATCTGATTTCTTATTTATTTTAAAATTAAAAAGAACATTTCCCTTATCATTAAAAACATATATATTTTCAAGAAGCTTTTTTCCCTTTATAACAGGACCACTTATGATTTTACATAGAATCTCCTTTTCTGGGTTATAAACAATGGAATCAGGAACATACAAAGTTTGAATTTTATAAATTTCAAAGGTATCATCAATCCATAAATCTTTAAAATAAGCTTCATTATCATTATAAAGAGCGACTTTAAAAGGCAAAATATAAGGTGGAAATTTCTGTCTTATTCTTATTTCGTTTAAATAAAGATTTGCACCAATGGGATAAGTTGTATCATAAATTTTAAAACGCGGGTAATCACTTCTTGTTAGCCATTCTTCAAAGAAAAAGAAAAGTGAATTTCCGTAATATTTTTCACAGGCACTCTGAAAATCAGAAATTGTAACATTACCATAAGCATTAAGAGTTAAGTAATCTTTAATAGCATTAAAGAAATTATTGTCACCAATTAACTTTCTTAACATATGTAAAACATAAGCTCCCTTTTTATAAATAATTTGAAGAAACCTTTGACTGTTAAAATATGTATCCCTCGGATCAAAAATAGGATAAAGCTCATTTGAATCAACACTGAAAAATAAATTTTTAAATTCATCAAGAATTTTTATAGCCTTTTCTCTCCCATGTTTATACTCTGCCCATAAAACTTCCATATAAGAGGCAAAACCTTCATTCAACCATATTTCCTTCCAGTCAGAGGGTGTAACAAGATCTCCAAACCATTGATGGGCAAGTTCGTGAACAAAACCATATTCAAATTTATAAATGTTACCTGTATCACTCCACCATCCAGGATTTACAAAGGTAATTGTTTGATTCTCCATTCCTCCAGGAAAATCAAAAATTGAAACTACTCCATATTTGGAAAAAGGGTATTTGAGAAATTTTTTTGAAAAGAAATCTATTGTTTCTCTATGAAAAGGTTTTAAACGTTCAGCCACAATTCTATTATTTTCGTCTACCGCATAATAAAAAAGGGGTTTATCCTGATAGTAATCATAAAGAATTTGATATTTATGGTAAATAGAAAAGGCAATGAGGTATGTTGCTATATTGTGGGATTCATAGAAAACAAAGACAGTAGAATCATGTTGAGGATATTCTGATTTTTGCATTAAGAGCCCATTTGAAATAGCTTCATATCCATAAGGGACATTAAATTTAATTTTAAGTGTTGCTTTATCATAGGGCTCATCCCAGCAGGGGAAAATCCTTCTCGTATCTTGGGGTTCAGAGAAAGTAAAAACCATACTGTTTGAGTGAAAGAAAACTCCCCTCATTTTATCAACTGGAAAATTGCCAGGATAAAATTTATAAAAGTATACTTTAAAACTTAATGTTTCGCCTTTAAAAATTCTGTAAGGAAGAACAAATTCAACAAGGTCAGAATCAGGATAAAAAAAACTCAAAATTTTTCTATTCATAATGCGAACACTATCAATGAAAATATCATCTGCCTCAAATTTAATACTGTTAAGTGAATTTTCTGTAACAACCACTATAAATTCTACATAGCCTGATAGATTTCTTGTTTCGGGTCTGATTTTTAAATTTATATTGTAATGCAACACATCATATCCTGGAGAACTCCTTTGAAATGGGTATGGTCTTACAAAACTCAAAGAAACTATAAAGAAAAAAATTAAACTCATATTTTAAGAATAAGGTAAAATATTGATTTTTTTCATTTTTTATCTTATATTTTTTTTGATGGAAATCTTCAAAATTTTATTTAAACTAATAGGGCTTTTGATAAAGAGGATATATTTAACCATAATTTTAAATAAAAAACTTAGAAACTATAAAAAATATCAAAGAATGTTAAATTTTTTGAAAAGTTATTCAGAGGAGCACAAGAAGTTAATAGATTTTTTAAGGTTTAATTTAAATAATCCTGAAATTTGTTATGATAAGAAAAAACTTAAAATTCTTTCTTCTTCTGAGAAGAAAATAAAAGAATTAAAGAAAAAATTAAAATTTATAAGAAAAAATAAGAGGGGGAAGGAGCTTTACACCAGGTTAATGGTTTTACTTGGTATTCATTCAAGAGAAATATTTTTTATAAGAAGGTATTTAAATTCTTTTAAAGGAAATGACTATGAAATGACAAAGTATTATCTTTTTGTTATTCAAGACCTTTTGAAAAAGGATGAAAAGGCATCAGAAGAATTTGTGGAAAGTATTGAAAATTTTATAAAAGGACCTATAATTTAATATAGGAAATGGGGGCAGGACCGGGTGGTCGCTCTTCCTTTAAAAGGGAAGGGAGGAAAGTCCGGACTCCAGAGGGCAGGGTGCCTTCTGAAAAAGAAGGTTCTTCCCTCCTTGGGAAGAAGGAAAGGGCAACAGAAAAAATACCGCCTCATCCCTTAATAGGGAGGGTAAGGGTGAAAAGGTGGGGTAAGAGCCCACCGGTCACGGGGTAACCCGTGATGAAGGGGTGAGATGCCCCTATCCTGATAGATTATATCAGGATCTTTGCAACCCCCACCCGGAGCAAGGCAAACAGGGGAGGTTATTGGAGTGGCCCGCTCCAACGAATCCCCGGGTAGCCGCATAGATAAATGACCACCTTAAACAGAATCCGGCTTACGAGTCCTGCTCCCTAAATGATTGAAAATTTTTTTAATTTAAGTTATAATTAAAAGACGCCCCGGTAGCTCAACAGGCAGAGCGGCGGGCTGTTAACCCGAAGGTTGCAGGTTCGAGTCCTGCCCGGGGCGTAAAATTTTTTTAAATTGTATATAAGAAAACCAGATTGGATTAAAATAAAACTTTCATTTAATGATAGCTATGCTGAAGTTAAAAAAACTTTAAAAATAAAAAAACTTCATACTGTTTGTGAGGAAGCCTTATGTCCTAATATAAATGAATGCTGGGGTCAAAAAACAGCAACAATTATGATAATGGGAGATGTATGTACAAGAGGATGTAGATTCTGTAATGTTAAAACAGGAAATCCAGGTGGATATTTGGACCCCGATGAACCAAGAAGGGTTGCTGAAGCAATAAAAGAGTGGAATTTAAAATATGTTGTAATAACTTCTGTTGATAGAGATGATTTACCTGATGGTGGTGCTTTACATTTTGCAAAAACTATAAAAGAAATAAAAAAATTAAATCCTCAAATTCTTGTTGAACCCTTAATACCTGATTTTCAAGGAAGTATAAATTCTTTAAAAATAGTTCTTGATTCAGAACCTGATGTTCTTTCTCATAATGTAGAAACTGTTGAAAGATTAACACCAATTTTAAGGGATAGAAGAGCAAGTTACAGAACAAGTTTAAAAGTTCTTGAAAATTCTAAAAAATTAAAACCTGATATCTATACAAAATCAAGTATAATGCTTGGTCTTGGAGAAACTGAAGAGGAAGTTATAAAAACTTTAAAGGATTTGAGGGATGTTGGTGTTGATATAGTAACGATAGGTCAATATTTGAGACCCTCTTCCCACAAAAAATACCTTGAAGTAAAAGAATACATTCATCCTGAAAAATTTGAATATTATAAAGAAATTGCACTTGAAATGGGTTTTTTATACTGTGCTTCAGGTCCTTTTGTAAGAAGTTCTTATAAAGCTCACGAAGTCTTTATACGCGGTGTAATTAAAAAATCCCCCTTTATTAATGATTTTTACGAAGGCTAAAGCCTGCGGCTAACAAAAACTTTTAACCTTCCTCTATCAATCTTTTATACTCTTTATACATACACTTATCCTCTATAACTATTATCCCAAAATCTTCCAACTTTTTAGCACTTTCACTTTTAATGCCTTCTTGAAGCCATAAAACCTTAATATCACCTCTTGATTTTTTTCTCTCAATTACCTCTTCAACAATTTTCGGAACTTCCTCTTGTGGTCTGAAAACCTGCACAATATCAATATCTTCCTCAACTTCTTTTAAACTTTTATAACTTTTTCTACCAAGAATCTTATCATGATTGGGATTTACAGGTATAACATTATACCCTTTTGAAATTAAAAAAGCAGGAACCCTTCTCGCTGGCTTTTCAGGATTATTTGAAAAACCTATTGTCACTATGTTTTTATAACTCAAAAGAATTTCCTTGATTTTTTCATCCATAATTTTTTCCTCCTTTTAAAATTAATTATAAATAAAAAATCTTTACAAACTAAAACTCTCCACATATACCACGATAAAGACAATTCCTACAATTACCTGTCTTTGAATCTGGTTCAAAAGGAATATCCTTATTATAAATTTCACTCAAAACATTAACCAAAATTTCTTCCGCATCCTTCAAATTCAAAACACTCTTTTTTGTTCTTTTTATCACTTCTCCAAACTCAAACTCTTTAATTTCTCCTGAACTGAATATATAATAGGCCCCTCTTTTTACCAGAGAGTTATTTTTATTATTATAAATCACAGCATAAATGGGAATCTGAAGACTTTTAACCTCTTCTATAATACATCTTCTGTCTTTTAAATCAGAAGGAACATATGGAAAACCTAAATTACTTCCTGAACTTTTATAATCAACAATTCTTAAAGAACCATTAATCTCATCTATTCTATCAATTTTTCCCTTTATCTTTACCTTGAAACCATCAATATCTATTTCCTCTTCAACCTTTACCTCTACACTCCTTAAAATTTCTCTCTCATTTTTAATTTTTTCTACAAATTTTCCCATCTTCAAAATTAAATATTCTTTTCTTACCCATAAGGTCTCCCTCTCCTTACCAAAAAATTCATCAAATTTTTCTGATAAAAAATTTAAAAAATTATTCTTTAAACTATCATTCCATGTTATCTTTTTATCTTTAAAATTCATGATATAAAATTCTTCCATAACCCTGTGCAAAAATTCACCAAGTTTTGTGCTCTCAATATCTTCCTCTATACCTTTTTCCTCTTTATTTTCCAAAATAACCCTCTGATAAAAACTAAAAGGACACTTTAAATATTCATCAATCTCTGTAACATGAAACCCTTCCTCTCCCCTCTTCTTCAAAATATTAATAACCGTATCATCCTTTTCTATAATTTTTCTTTTTTCTTTTGTTAAAAGGGGAGTATAACTATAAAAGGGGATTTCATCATATAAAACTCTTCTTTCCTCTTTTTCCTTTTCCCATAAAAGTCTCTGAATAAATCTTGATTCAGAATAACCCTCATTCTTTTCATCTTCATAAAATAAAAGATAAACCTCATGAGCATTTTCTACTATCTGATAAAAATTATAAGCATAAATGGATTCATTTTCTTTGTAGGAAGGTAAATTAAGTATTTTCCTTAAACTTTCCGGTAGAATTGGGTCATATTTATAACTTTTAGGATATATTCCTTCTATTAAATCAAGGAAAAAAATAACTTCAAAAGGAATAAGCCTTGCTTCAAGAACTCCTATTATCTGAAATCCTTTTAAAGGATCTCCCCTTAAGGGAATGATTTCTCTTTTTAAATAAAATAAAATTATTTTAGAAAGATCCTCTATCTCAAAATCAATATCCTTTATCTCTGTCTGGAGAAGTTTATTAAAAATTTTAAAAGTTTCATTCATAAAAATTTCAAAAAGAGTATTTTCTTTACCTTTAAACCTCTTATATAAAATATCAAGAATTTCTCGCATATTTTCAATAAAATTTTTTATAGTTTTAACCTCTACAAAAACACAATTTAAAATAAAAAGGAATTCTCTATCAAAACTATCTTCTACAACTTCATTAAATGAAAAATAAACCTTGCCCTTTTCCTGATTCAAATTCTTCACTTTATTATCAATTTTTATAACCTCATCCTTAAAGCAGGATATAATAAATGGATGATTTACAAAATTAAGAAGAGAACTAAAATATACTTTATTATCCTTTGAACTTTTTCTAACTTCAAAGAAATTCCTTATTAAAGAAAATAAGGGGGTTAATCTAAAAGAATAACCCATACTGATATTAAAATCTGAATCTATATCAGTTCCTATCTCACCAATAAGTGATTCAAGATGCAAGGGTTCAGGTAATATTATACCAATTTTTGTAAAATCTCCACCTTTTAAAACATCTTTTAACTTTTCCCTGACATATATTGATTGAGTATAAAAATCATTTAACTTAATAAAATTAATTTTTGGCTTTTCAAGTTCAGACTCAACTATTTTGTAATTAAATCCATTCTTTTTCAAAAATTTAAATATGGCATCACTTTCCCTCGTCATCAAAAATATCATCTTTGTGGGACATTTATCCATTATCTTTTTAATAAAAAACTCTTCAAGGGGAAGAAGTGCATAAAAACCTGCAAATATCACCTTTTTATAATCAAGATCAAAATCCATTTCTTTCAATTTTTTAAATAAAATAAAATCCAAAATTTTTTTCCTTCTCAAAATCTCATCACAAAACTCTTCCTTAATTTCCTTCAATATGTCAAGAATTGCCTTCACATTTTCTGGAATATCAGCATATTCCTTTAAAATTTTTACCTTTTCAAAATCAACTTCATTCATGATAAGTTCATCCATTGCTTTTAATATCCTTAAACCCCACTCAAAGAAATCAGAAAACTTTTCTCCAAAAATTTTTTTATCCTTTTTATCAAAAATATCTTTTAAAATATAAACAGCATCAAGTATATCAATAAATTCCAAACTTTCTTTCTCCACTAAAACTTTATAAGCAAATTCCTGAAAAGAAAAAACCTGAGGCATTATAAAAGGCTTTTTTAATTTTTCATTTAAAATTTTCTTTAAATAAACCTTTGGTCTTTTATTTGGAAAAATAATTAAAATTTCAGAAAAATCATCCCCTTCCTTTACAATTTCATCACATATTTTTTCTAAAATATTTTGAGGTGTTTTATAAATAACAATTTCAGGCTCAAATTTCATAAACTTCCTCCCTGTCTAAATATATAAGATAACCTCTAACTTTTTCACCAAATATTTTTTTAATTATATTAAGATAGTTTTTAACCTGCAAAAAATGGAAATCAGACTTTTCATTACCTGTTTTAAATTCTATAACCTTGATTGTATCACCAAAAACTATTCTATCAATACGATAAACCTCTCCTCTTTCATTTACCACCTCAAATTCTGTCCTTATTTTCTTATCAGTAAAAAAAAATTCCCTTAAAAATTCCTTTTTGATTTTTGTTTTAAAATAAATAACTTTTTCAAAGGAAATCTCATCAAAAGATCCATACCTTTTCCAAATTGATTTTGCCCTCTCAAAGGATTTTTCAATTTCTTTATCAAAGTTTAGTTCATTCAAATTTTTTATATTAGAAAGAACAAGATGTATCCATTCACCCCTTAATAATTCATCGTGATTTAAAATTTCACTTTCAAATTCACTTCTTACAAAAAGTTTATTTTTTAGTTCCTTTATAGAAATGGGATTTCTTCTATAAAAAATTAACTCCTCCTTTTCATAAGATTTTCTTTCAACTTCTACTTTTTCACCTATTTTATAAAATTTCCTTTCACCAAAATTTCTTTTAAGAAAATCAAGAATAAAATGACCATAATTTTTTTTATTATTATTATCACAAATTACAAAATAAATCTCTTCTTTTGCCCTTGTCAGCGCAACATAGAGCAAATTTAACTCTTGAATTATGTTTAAAGTTTCATTATAAAGTTTTGTTTCATCATCACATTCTTTTTTTAAATAAATCCTTGGATTTTCAATATCCTTATCATAAATAATAAATTTATCCCTTTCCTCAAATTCAAAAAAGGAAGAAAAAAGAGAAATAACAATATTAAACTCAAGACCCTTTGCTTTGTGTATTGTCAAAACATTTATCGCATCCTTAGAAGAGGGAGAAAATAAGTAGGGAAACTTTTCAAATTTTTTTACAAATTCATAAATTGATATATTCTCAAGTTCTTCACATGTCCCCTTTAAAAGGGATAAAAGATGTAAGTACTCTTTTGAAAATTTTTCAGAAATTTTGAAAACATAATCAAATTCAAGTAAAAGATAGTAGGGAGAATAAATTTTAGATAAATCTTTAAAATATTTATAAGTTTTTTCAAAAAGGGGAGAAATTTTAAAAAATTCCTTTAAATCCCTTTTATCACTCAAAAGAAACTTTTTAATAATTTTTTCATCAACTTCAAAAATTTTTGAGAAAAATTCAGTTTGAATCAAATTAAAGAAACTATTTCTATCATTTTCATTTACAAGAATCTTAAAGAAATAAATTATCGTTCTTATCAAAGGTAAATTTTCTATACTAACATCATAAGAGGTATAAACAGGATAACCCTCACCGAGTAAGAAATTAACAATTTTTTGACAATCACTGTTTTGTCTCTCAAGTATCGCAATTTCACCGTAACTTCTTTTTCTATTTTTTAATAAATCATCAATAATTTCTTTTAAATAAAAAAGAATTTCATCTTCAGATTCACTCTTTGAACCTTTTATAACTTTAAATTCAATATAACCACCAGAATTTTTATTGTTATCAGGTTTCTGTTTAACATTCTTATATACCCTTTCTACTTCAAAAAAATATTTAATATAATTTTTCTTTTTATCACTTATTTTGGCAAAATAATTTTTTAAATTTTCAATATCAAATATATCATTTACAAAATCTACAATATTTTTTAGACTCCTTTTATTTATATCTTTATAAATAAATTCAAAATCCTTTTCTTCAATCTTACCCTCAAATTCCTTGATAATATCATCAAAAAGTTCCCATCTTGTTCCCCTCCACCTGTAAATTGATTGTTTAGGATCGCCAACATAGAAAAAAGTTCCTTTATTTCCTTCAGGATCCATACCTGAAAGAGCATTTTCAACAAGTGGTTTTAGACTTTTCCACTGAATTATACTTGTATCCTGAAATTCATCAACAAGAAAATGATAAAATTTTTCACCCAGTTTAAAAAATAGATATGGAACATCAGAATTCTTAACATAATTAAAAACAAGAATAGAAATATCTGAAAGGAAAATGAAACCTTCTTTCTTTTTTTTCTCTTCCAGATTTTTTTTGATTAATAAAAAGAAATCTTTTAAATTTCCCCCTAAAAATTCATAATTTTCTCCCAGTATCCTTTCCTTATCAAGAAAAGAGCTAAAATAATCAATAAAATTTTCATAGGGGTTAAGTGATTGAGATATACTTGAGATAAAATTTAAAAAATTTAATATTTTATTTTTTAAGAAAGAATCATTCGCTACCTGAGCTAAAACTTCATCTATAATCATTTTTATTTTTTCTCTCTCTTTTTCTTCAATTTCGGGTTCAGGGGGAATTTTAAGGTCAAGGGCACAGCTTTTTAAAAGGGAAAATAAAAAAGCATCTATTGTTTTAAGGGAAAAATCTGAAAAGTTATCTATAATTCCTTCCTTTCCATCTAAAACTTTAAAAATAAAAGCATCATCAGATAGCGCAAGTTCTTTTAAATTTTTTAAAATTCTCCTTTTCATTTCTTCACTTGCCTTATTTGTAAATGTTATGGCAAGTATCCTATCAAATTTTATTCCTTTTTTTATGAGTTCTATATACCTCTTAACAATTTCACTTGTTTTACCTCCACCTGCAGAGGATTCAATTCTTGTAAATCTTTTCATTTTACAATGGAAAAAAATTTTTCAACCTCATAAATAGTAATTTTTTTCATACAATCATAGGTATTGTATTTACAGGTCCTTTCAAAACATGGGGAACAGAAAACCTTTTTATAAAATATATATACATTTTTCCCAAGGGGCTTCGTCCATAAGGGAGATGTTGAACCAAAAAATACAAAAACTTTTTTCCCCATACTTCCCGCTATATGAGCAATACCTGAATCATTACTGAAGACATATTCTGCCTCTGAAATAATTTTTAAAACATCTTTTAAATCAGTTTTTCCTCTTAGGTCAATAACTCCCTCAGGATATTCCCCAATCTTTTTTCTGCCTATAACAATTACCTCAAATTTTTCCTTGAGTAAATATTCGGAAAGTTCTTTAAAAAAAACCCACTCTTTTGCCTTTCCATAAGTGGCGTGGGGGGCAATTATAACAGTATTTTTTCTTTCCCTATCTGAAAATCTTTTTAATTCAGGATAATATAAAGTATAACTTTCCTCCATATCTATTAATCTCAAAAAACTTTTTAAAAGATGTTCTCTTTTAATGTAAAAAGGAGGAAGTTTGTGAGTCAAAAGAAATCCCCTTCTATCACTTTCAAAACCTATTCTTATTTTTATCCCAACAAAAAAAGGGAAAAAAGCAGATGAAAAAGAAAAGGGTAATATATAGATTTCATTAAAACCTTTATCCTTTAAAGATTTTAAAATTTCAAAATATTCCTTATATGTCTTAAATCCTTTAAACTCAAAATCATAGAAAATATCCCTTAAAAATTCTTTTCCTATAACAAAAATCTTTCTATCAAATTTTTTCATAAGAGCTTTTAAAAATCCCCTTGAAATAACCGCATCACCTATCCAGTTTGGAACTCTTACTATTATCAAGTTTATAACTTCATCTGTAAATAAAAATAAAATTTGGAACCTTTGCCTGGCTCAGAATCAACATAAATCTCTGATCCATGGGCTTCAATAATTTCCTTCGCTATTGAAAGTCCCAATCCCATACCAAGTTTTTTTGTTCTTGAATACTTTCCCTGAAAGTAAGGTCTGAAAATATAAGGAAGTTCATCTTTACTTATCCCCGGACCTGTATCAATTATGGATACTTTTATTTTAGTATCCACTTTTTCTGCCTCAATTGAAACCTTACCACCAGGATTTGTAAATTTAAAAGCATTATTTAAAATATTTGTAATTCCTGATTTTAAAGCCTCAGGGTCACCGATAACTGTATTGGGAAAAGGAGGCATCTTTAAAACAAAATTTATATTCCTTTCATGAGCTATAGGTAAATTTTCTTCATAAATTTCAAAAAGAAGTTCAGTAAGGTCGAAAATTTTAAATTCAAAACTTGTGGGGTATAATCCTTCTCTTGCGCTGACAATAAAATTATTTATCATTGTTTCAAGACGGGAAACACTTCTTACTATTTTTTCAATGTAATCAAGTTTTTTTATATCATTTTCCTTTTTTGATAATAAATTTATATAACCCTTAATCACAGAAACAGGCGAAAGAATTTCATGGGAAATTCTTGATAAGAAAGAAGTTCTATATTCTTCAAGAACTTTTTTTTCCCTTATTAATCTTGCTTCCTCTGATAATCTCCCTTTAAAAGAAATGATAAATTCTTTAAGATCGTCATCCCTTTTCAAAATTAAATCAGGAATTTTTTCTTCATAATCACATTTTAAAATCCAGTTTAGAAAAAGTGAAAATCTTTTTATTTCTAAATAAATTAAATAAGCAAAAAAAAGATAAACAGAAAAAGATAAGGAAAAAATATAATAATATCCTTGAATAATTGAAAACATTGAGATAACAGCTGAAACAAACTCTATAAAAAAGATTAAAGATATTCTTACTATAAATCTTTTTCTAAGCACTCCTTCTACTCTTTTTAAAAATTTCATCTTTGACATTTTTAAATATTAAAAAACCTGGCTCTCTTTTTACCTCAAAAATTGAAGGAATTTGAAATCTTTCAAAAGCCCTTTCTGGGTGGGGCATCATTCCAAGAATTCTTCCTTCAGGATCAGTTATACCAGCAATTGAATTAATTGAACCATTTGGATTAAAGGGATAATCTTTTACAGGATTCCCATTTTCATCAACATATCTGAAAGCAACTAAATTATTTTTTTCAAGAAAATCAATTACTTTTTTTTCTGCAAAAAACTTGCCCTCACCATGAGCAATAGGAAAAGGATGAGGTATTTCAAGACCTCTTACAAAAATACTTTTTCCCTCACCTTTCAAAAAAATCCATCTATCTTCAAATTCACCACTTTCATTTTTTAAAAGATATGCATGGACTTTACCATCAAAAAAGGGAAGAACCCCACTCCTTAAAAGGACCTGGAAACCATTACATATACCAATTATATAACCTCCCCTTTTATAGAATTCATAAAGGGAATCCCACAATTTCTCCCTTATATAAAAGGCAAAAACTTTTCCTGCCTTAATATAATCTCCAAAAGAAAAACCCCCAGGAAAAACTAAAAGTTTTGATTTTAAAATAATTGAAGGGTTATTCAGCCAATTTTTAAGTAAAAGTAAATCTACTTTTAACCCAATTTTTCTCAATGCATATAAAGTTTCCTCATCACAGTTAGTTCCAGGAGCAAAGATAATATACGCATCCATCAAATTATTCTTTTTTCACCTCCCCCACAAGCCTTACTTTATCATAAATTTTTATTCCACCTTTTGCGACAGCCCTCGCATAACAGGTAGAAGAAGATTCAGAGACATTCAAAACCTGAAGTGTTCCCATAAAGATATATGGTAATTTTATTATTTTCCCTGTTTGTTTATCCCTAACAGTTTCTCCTTCCCTATAAATCTCAAAAAGGTCTCCAATCTTTACACCATCATTCTTTCCAGCATCAATAAAAACTATATCAAAAGGTTCAATTTCTTTTCCTGCTTCTTCTTTAATATAAACTATCTCTGCTTCTATTTTTCTATCACTAACAGGATAAATCTTAACATCATAAGGAATATCAGGAAATTCTATTTCTTTAAAATAATTCTCATCTTTTGAGTTAATTATATCAAAGGTTTTTTCAAGTAAAACAAGGGAAGAATTATCCTCTGTTCTTATAACCTTTATTATTCCAAGGGGTTCTACTAAAACTCCAAGGGAACCTTTTTTTCTTGATTTTATCTCTTTTCCAAATCTGAATGTCAAAAATTTATCATCTGGCTTTATTCCATCAAGATTACCTTTATTTATATAAATTTTGTCCCAGTAAAAGAATCTATCCTTTTTATCTTCCGAACCTATTAGCATCCCAAGGTATGAAACTGAAGATCTGGGTGCTATTACTCCAGAAGATAGAACAAGATCCTTAGCAACAGCAGGAACAGGTGGAGCAACAACTTTAATTTCAACAACTTCCTCAGGTGATATAGGTTTCTTTTCAATTTTTTCTACTCCATATACAGGGAAAAGAACACCTTCAGTAGGTGGAATTTCGGGAATGTAAAACTCTTGTCCAGGATATATCCAGTGGGGATCTTTAATTTTATCAATATTTACCTTCCATATGGCAACCCAGAAAAAGGGATTACCATAATAATAGGATGCTATATCCCACAGGGTATCTCCCTTTTTCACAGTATGAACTCTTTCCCCTTGAAAGAGGAAAAATATAAACAACAAGGGAAAAAATTTTTTCATAAACTTTAAAAAATTTTTAGGAATTGAACCTTTATACATAAACTTTTGGTAACGAACTTAAAATTTTCACAAAAACTTCATGGGGTATTGTTAAAGACCATTCGCTAAGATCATTAAAAGTTATCTCATCTTTTCCAGAACTACCAACAATAATTACCTCATCACCAGGTTTAACTTCAGGAAAGGAGCTCAAATCTAAAACACTTAAATCCATACTCAATGTTCCAAGTATTTTTGTCCTTCTTTTATTTACTATAAAGTAACCTTTTTCCCATACATTTCTCATTATTCCTTTTGAATAGCCAAAGTTAACAACACCAATCCTTGTATTTTTTCTTAAACGCAAATAACCTCCATAACCGATGTAAGAACCTTTTTTGAGTGTTTCAACTTTTAAAATTTTTGCTACAACTTTAACAGCAGGTTTTAAATTTTTAAAATTTTTAATAGAAGAATCAGGATAAACTCCATACATTAAAAGACCTAATCTAAAAGAATTGAAAGGAAAGGAAAGAACTTTATCTCTCAATAAAAGATAAGAAGCACTATTTGAAGCATGAATAAATTTAAAAAATTCTCCAGTTGAGGGAAAATGGGAGTTTATAAAGTTTAAAAATTTTCCAATCTGATCCTCGGTAAAAGATTTATCATTTTCTGCCCTAGAAAAATGTGTAAATATTCCAAATCTTTCGATAAAGTCTGTGTTTAATAGCTCATCAATAAGAGGATAAGCTTTTTCTATGGGAACACCACATCTTCCCATTCCGGTATCAATTTCTACCTGAATTTTTGCTTTTTTCTGCAATTTATTTGTAATTTTTTTGAGTTCTTTTATCAAAACTTTATCCCATATAGGTAAAACAAAATCCCTTTTCACTGCTTCTAAAAAGTCATTTATCATAATGGGGTTTAAAATAATCACTTCTCCCTCAATCCCAGAATCTTTAAGTTTAATAGCTTCCTCTATGTCACCTACACAGAAAAATTTTGCTCCCTCTTCTTGCAAAGCTTTTGAAACTTCCTTTAATCCAACACCATAAGCATCTGTTTTAATAACTGGGAAAAAGACAAGATTTGTATTTTTTATAATCTGTTTATAATTGTATTTTAAATTCTTTAAATTCACCTCGCAGAAGGGGCTTTTACTTACCCGCATCTATATATTATAGGAAAATTGATATCTTTTTTCATTCATTTTTTCCTTTATTTTTTTTAAAACCTCATAAAAAATTTCTTTCTCTTTACTATCAAGTTTCTTTTTTGAAGGCGGTTTTATGTTTAAAAAATTTAAAAATTTGCCATCTTTTTTTATTTCAAAATGAAGATGAGGACCTGTAGATAAACCTGTTGAACCTACAAAACCTATTATCTCTCCCTGTTTAACCCTTTTTCCTTTCCTTATAAAAGAGGAAATTCTTTTAAGATGTCCATATCCTGTGATATAACCATTTTTATGTCTTATTTTGACAAAATTTCCGTAACCACCCTTCCATCCTGCAAAAATTACTTCACCGTCTGCCACAGCAAGGACAGGTGTACCAGGTGGTGCAGCATAATCTATTCCATGATGGGGTCTAACTATTCTGAGAATAGGGTGAAACCTTTTTTTCTTAAATCCTGATGATATTCTCCCATAAGGTAGAGGAGACCTCAAAAAGTATTTTTCAAGAGAATTGCCCAAGGAATCATAATAATTTCCGTTAAAATAGATTGCTTCCTTCTTACCCACCAATTTTCCATTATATAAAATATATAAGACTTTACCAAAACTTATAAATTCACCTTCAAGAAATTTTCTTTCAAAGAAAATTGTTACTTCATCCCCTTCTCTAACCTCAGTATTAAAGTCTATTACCCAGGTAAAAATATCGGCAATAAAATCTGCAAGATATTCACCCCCTTGGTATCCTTGAAATGACTCATATAAATTACTGTTTATTTTTGAATAAATTAAGGTAGTGTCTACATCAATTTTTTTTAAAACCCTTTCAAAACCAAATTCCCCATTTTTATCATCTTTAAAAAACCTATTTATAACATTTGGAGTGTCCTTTCTTACAAAATTTACCTCCTTAAGTTTTTTTTCATCACTGAATAAAAAAATAAATCTATCACCCTCTTTTAGCTTCCTTGTATTAACTTTTTTTTCAAAAAATTTAATAAAATAATAACTCTCTGATACACTGATAAAGGGAATTTTCCATAAAAGAACTTTTTCCAGACTTTCATTTTTTGACAATTTGTAACTGACAGTTATATTACAATATTCTTTAAAACTTTCTTTAACAAAATTTTTCTTTTTTTTACATCCTGATATAACTATAAAAATTAAAAAAAATTTAAATAACCTCATTTATAAATTCCTTTATTTCCTCTCTGAATCTTTCTTTTGAAAATCTTAAAGCATTTTTAACAAGAACATCTTTATCAAATTTCATTTTTTCAAACTTTAAAATAGCTTCAATTAAAGAGTCTTTATTCTGATGTTCAAAAAAAACTCCTGTTTCACCATCTATTACTGTATCAAGTGCACCTCCTCCTTTAAAAGCTATAACAGGTGTTCCACAGGCATTGGCTTCCAGAGGAACTATACCAAAATCCTCAAGACCTGGCATTATTAAGGCTCTTGCTTTTTGATATAAAGTCCTTAACTCTTCCTTACTAACTGTACCTAAAAACCTTACTCCTTCACCCATAGGTATTCTTTTTCCTTTATAATAATCCCCTACCACAAAGAGTCTGTAACCCAGTTCTCTTGTTGCTGAAATAGCAATATCAAGTCTCTTATAATCCCTTATTCTTCCAACAAAGATGAAATAATTGTCCTTTTCTTCTTGAGAGGGCTTAAAAAAATCAGTATCAACAGGTGGAAATATTACCCTTGCTTTTTTGTTGAAGTAAAGTTCTATTCTTCTTTTTGTTTCCCTTGAATTTGCTATAAAATAATCAACACGATTTACCGCTGAAAAACTCCATATTCTAAAATAGTGGAGTAAAATATCTTTAGTTATTTTAGAAAAAAATTTTTGATTTTTTCTGTATTCATGATAAAAATGAAAAGCATACCTTAAAGGTGTATGAAAATAACTTATGTGTATTGAATTAGGTGGAGGAATAATTCCATGAGCGAAACCACTTGTTGAACTTATTATAAGATTAAAATCTCTTAAATCAAAGGTTTCTATAGCAAGGGGATATAAAATTGAAAACTCCCTATAAAATTTTAAACTAAAGGGCAATCTCTGAATAAAAGAAGTATAAATTTTTTTACCCTTAAGTTCATTCTGGATTTTTTTTGGATCAACAAGTAAAGTAAAAATAGGTGCACAAGGGAAAATTTCGGATAGCTCTTTAAGCACATTTTCGGCTCCACCCCATTGATTTAAATAATCATGAACAAGAGCAACTTTTAATTTTTTCATAATTCTTTTTTAAGGATTCCCTTACTTTCTTAAAAAATTCTTTATAAGCTTCTGTCCTGTAATCAGGATAAGTATAAGGGAAATCACAGAACTCTCCCTTGCTAAAATAAAGGGTTACTTCAGCAAAAATACCTTTTCCGAGATATATTCTGTGGGAGTAATTTTTTGTGCTTGCGAGCACAACTTTTGAAAGTTCCACATATCCAGGATCGATATTGATTTTCCTTTTATTATCTTCAAGGAATTTTTTTTCTACCTCAATTGTAAAAAGTTTAAAATCTACTATCTCATCAGGCTTTTTCAGAGGTTTAAAAGAATAAAATTTCCTTTTTAAATCCTTTCCCATTTCCTTTTCATAGTAGTTAGTGTGAGTAAATGGAAATAAATCACTTTCAAATTCTATCTCACCTATCTTTTCTTTTAAGATTAAAATAGCTTCTTCCATTATTTTTTCATCCCTTGCAATCATACCCACAAAAAACTTTACCCTTGGGGGTTCTTTAAGTTTTATCATTTTTTAAATTATAATTTTATAATAATGGATAAAAAAATTTACATTATTATAACATCAATTTTAACATTTTTTCTTTTTCTTACCATTATTTTAGAAATAAAAACAATTCCCTTGATAATACTTTTATCTATCATTATTCTTTCAATTTTATTTTATAAAAACTGGATAGAACACTCAGTAGAACTGGGTCAAACTGAATTTCCAGCTATTTTTATAGATAGAAACGGAAATGTGATTTTCCAAAATAAATCTCATAAAGAATTTTTTGGTTTTTCTGATGAATTTATAATCGGAAATAAAGATCCTACAATACCTGAACATATAACAACTTCAATAATTACGAGGGAAAAAAGTGGTATAGATTTATGGGTAAAAGCAAAAAATTTCAAAGGAGAAAATCTTGATATTCTGGTTTTATGCTTTAAAGAAAGAAAAGGATTTATAATTTTCAAAATTCCAATTGGAAAGGGAAGTCCTATTTTTTCAAAGTTTATGGAGGCAGAAAAGTTAGCAAGTATAGGTAGTATTGCCTCAGGTCTTGCTCATCAGCTCAATACACCCTTAGGTACAATTCTTTTAACTGCCCAGATGCTTAAAGAAGAAATTGAAAAAAAAGAAATTAAAGAAGAAATTGAGATAATTGAATCACAGGTAAAATTCTGCCAGGACCTTGTAAAAAAACTTTTATTCCTTTCAAAACCTTCTGAAGAGGAAGAAAAAGAGTTTAATTTAAATGAAGTAATAAAAGAAGTGGCAGGAATTTTTGAAAAGGTTTTTCAGAAAAAAAATATAAAGTTAAAATTTCTGAAAAGTAATGAAAAAGAAGCAATTGTTTATGGAAAGAAAAATGAAATTGCACAGGTTTTTATGAACCTTTTTTCAAACTCAATAGACGCAATGGAAAATGGTGGTGAAATTAAAGTTACAAGTTTCATAACACCTTTTGATAGAGTTATTGTAAAAGTTCAGGATACAGGTAAGGGTATTCCTCCTGAATATGCTGATAGAATTTTTGAACCATTTTTTACAACAAAACCTGCATACAAGGGAACAGGTTTAGGTCTTTCCATTGTTAAAAGAATAGTTGAATCTCATAGAGGTGTTATAAAACTTATGAATGAAGGTAAAGGTGCCACTTTCCTTATAATATTACCTTTAAGTAAAAATGCATAAAATACTAATTGTTGAAGATGATAATTTACTTGCCAGAACTTTAAAGAAACTATTTAATAAAAGAAATTTAGAAGCTGAGATAGTTAATAATGGAAAGGAGGCTCTTAAAAAATTAAAGGAAAATCCTGAATTTTCAATTATTCTTACAGACCTTGTAATGCCTGAAATGGGTGGAATGGAACTTATTGAAGAAGTCAAAAAATTTTTCCCTGAAATAGAAATTATTGTTATGACTGGCTATGGTGATATAAAAACAGCTGTGGAAGCTATGAAAAAAGGTGCTTCCGATTTTCTCACAAAACCTTTTGATAAGGAAGAACTTATTAATATTATCAATAAGCTTATTAAAAAAGAAATTATAGAAAAAGACATAAAAAAGAAAAGAGTTAAAGAGAAAATAGAAGTAATAGGAGAAAATATTAAATTCAAAAGAATAGTTGAAAAAGCTAAGGTCTCTGCCAAAACTGATTTTCCAGTTCTTATAATAGGAGAAAGCGGAACCGGAAAGGAAGTAATTGCAAGACTTATACATGAAAATTCAAAAAGGAGTGAAAATATTTTCCTCCCTATTAATTGTTCTGCTATACCTTCAGAACTTATAGAGTCAGAACTTTTTGGTTATAAAAAAGGAGCCTTCACAGGAGCTACAAGGGATTTTGAAGGGGTCTTTAAAGCAGCAGAAGGTGGAACAGTTCTTTTAGATGAAATTTCTGAAATGCCTTTAAATATACAGGCAAAGCTATTAAGAGTAATTGAGACAAAAAAGGTTAAACCCCTCGGATACTCAAATGAAATAGATGTTGATGTTAGAATAATAGCAACAAGCAATTTAAGTTTAAAAGAACTTCTATCAGGAAAAATGAGACATGACCTTTTTTACAGATTCGTTATAGTTATTGAAATTCCCCCTTTAAGGGAAAGAAAGGATGATATACCTTTGCTATTTGATTACTTTCTAACAAAATATTCCGAAATCTTAGGAATAAAAAAACCCTTTGTGGATAAAAGGGTAATTGAAATTTTAAATTCCTATAATTTTCCTGGAAATGTCAGGGAACTTGAAAATATAAGTCAAAGGATTTTAACCTTCTATAAAGAAAATATAGGAGAAGAAGAAATTTTAAACGTGCTAAGAGAAATTGAAGAAACAAGAGAAATTGAAAGGGAAAAAATTATTAAAGTCATAGAGGAATGCGAAGGAAATAAGAAGAAAGCAGCAGAAATTCTTGGAATATCAAGATCAACTTTATATAGAAAATTAAAGGAATTAAAAATTGAAAATTAGAAAAAAACAAATTTATAATAAAACTCTATGATTGATAGAAAAACACTACGTGAGAATCCTGAGAGGATTAAAGAAGGACTTCTAAAAAGAGGTTACAAATTTAATATTGATGAACTTTTAGAAAAAGAAAAATTATATAGAGAAATTTTAACCTCAATTAACAATTTAAAAACAGAAAGAAATAAATTGACAGATGAAATTAAAAGACTAAAATCAGAAAATAGAAACGCAGAGGAACTTATTGAAAAATCAAAAAATATTGGAAAAAAAATTGAAGAACTTGAAAATAAAGAAAAAGAGTTAGAAAAGGAAATAGAAGAAAAACTCCTTGAAATTCCCAATATACCCCATGAAAGTGTTCCTCTTGGAAAATCATCAGAAGAAAATTTAGTTGTAAGGGAATGGGGCAAAGTAAAAGAATTTGATTTTGAACCAAAACCTCATTGGGAAATAGGGGAAAAACTTGGAATCTTAGATTTCAAAAGAGCTGGTAGAATGTCAGGTTCAAGATTTGTCATATATAAAGGTTATGGAGCAATGCTTGAAAGGGCACTTATTCATTTCTTTCTTGATATGGCAAGAGAAAACGGTTATACTGAAATATTTCCTCCAATTCTTGTTAAAGATGAAAGTGCTTACGGAAGCGCCCATTTACCTAAATTTGATGAAGAGATGTATAAAACTCTTGATGAAAGATTATATTTACTTCCAACAGCAGAAATGGCTCTCGCCAATCTTCACAGGGATGAAATTTTAAAGGAAGAAGAACTCCCTCTTTATTACACTGCCTATACACCATGCTTTAGAAGGGAAGCAGGTAGTTACGGAAAAGATGTAAGAGGGATAATAAGACAGCATCAGTTTAATAAGGTAGAACTTTTTAAATTTACAAAACCCGAGGAATCCTATGAAGAACTTGAAAAAATGGTAAGAGATGCTGAAAAAATTTTACAAAGACTTGAAATTCCTTACAGGGTTGTTTTGCTCTGTACAGGAGATATGGGATTTGCAGCTTCAAAAACCTATGATATTGAAGTTTATGCCCCGGGTGTAAAAAGATGGCTTGAAGCCTCCTCTGTTTCTAACTGTGAAGACTTTCAGGCTAAAAGAACAAATACAAGGTTTAGAAGAAAAAATGGAAAAATTGAATATGTTCATACTCTCAATGGTTCTGGTCTTGCAACTCCAAGAACATTTATAGCCCTTTTAGAAAATTATCAGACCAAAGACGGATCAATTATTGTTCCTCACGCTTTAAGACCCTATATGGGCGGAATTGAAAGAATCCCCCCTCAATAAATTTATATATTATTTTAATCTTTTATATAAAAAGGGATTATCTTATGGACTTTCGGGTAATGCTTCTTTAAGAGAAAAAGATAAAATTTATATTACACCAACTGGTTCACCGAAGGAAGGTATTAAAAAAAATGATTTAGTTGTAATTGATTTAAAAAAAGAGAAAATAATATCTAAATCAAATAAAAAACCATCTGTAGAGGCAGATTTTCATTTATGGGTATATAAAAATTTTAAAAAAATAAATTCAATTTTCCATGCCCATACTTTTTATGCAAACCTTTATTTTTTAAAAAAAGATAAAGTACCATGTGATGAAGTTTTAAAAAAAGAAAATATAATTTTACTAAAAGAAAAAAAATGGAAGGAAAGAATTAAAAATAAAATAAATGAAAATACAAAAATATTACATATTAAAAATCATGGAACCTTTTCCCTTGGAAAATCACCAGAAGAAGCTTTTGCGATTTTAGATCATTTTGAAAATTTATGTAGGATTGAGTTTGTAAAGACTGAAGGTTTAAAAATAAAAGAATCTCAAAATTTAATAAAGGAAATTTACTTTGAAAGGGATTCAAAAAGAGAATTTACAAAAAATGTTTTATGGTTTGTAGAGGAAGTGGGGGAATTTTTGCAGGCAATAAGGAAAGGAGATAAATCAAAAATAGAAGAAGAAACTGCTGATACTTTTGCATGGTTTTTAACTTTATGCAATCTATTAAATTTAAACCTTGAAGAAATTTTTTTTAAAAAATACACTCAATTCTGTCCAAGATGTAAAAAGAAACCCTGTGAATGTCAGAATATTTGAAATAGTTTAAAAATTTATCATATTCTTAAACTATGATCACTTTATTAATTTTTCTTCAATTAATGCCACATATAAAAAGTGCAAAACCTTTTGCACAAAATGTATTCGGAGCTCACCTTGTGCTGGCTGAAGATATCGGCTTTATGGGTAATTTCAGAGCAAAAATCTCAAAAAGCATAGATTTTGGGATAAACGGCGTGCTTTACACTACTCCTTTCTTTGGAATTCAGGGAGACCTGAATTTTCTAATTCATGAAAAGGAACCAGATATACCCTTTAATGCTTCTTTCTACCCTCTTTTGGACCTTGGATTTGGTGAAAATCTTTTCTACTTTTCTTTTACAGGTAATTTTGGTATTGATTTTCCAGTTGAAATTCAAGAAGAGGATTTAAATTTAAAAATTATACCTTACTTTTTAATTGGAATAGGAGCAGAAGCAGTAAATGTGGATGTGGGAACAAAATCCTATACTGATTCTTCTTTTGAAGCACATGGAAGTTTTGGAACTTTCTTTGTTATCACAAAAAAAATGTCAATCCCTGTTGAAATCCACTTTTCTGACGAAGAAAAAGGACCTACAGGATTTTCTTTTTCAGTTGGAATTTTATTCACTCTTTGAAAAGAATATTATCAGGTTTAAGACCAACTGGTAAAGTTCATATAGGAAATTATTTTGGAGCTCTTATTAACTGGGTAAAATTTCAGGAAAAATATTTTTGTTTTTATGAAGTTGCTGACTGGCATGTATTGACAACAGATATTGAACATCTTGAAATAATGCAAAAAAACATAATAGAAACTGTTACAGACTGGATTTCAGCTGGTATTGATCCATCAAAATCAGTTTTATTTGTTCAATCAGGAGTTAAACAGCACGCTGAATTTCACCTATTGCTCTCAATGCTTGTCAGTGTCACAAGGCTTGAGAGGAATCCAACTTTAAAGGAACAGATAAGAGACCTTGGAAAGGAAGAAGAATTAATTTCTTATGGACATTTAGGATATCCTGTTCTTCAAACTGCCGATATTCTTCTTTACAAACCTGAGAAAATCCCTGTTGGGGAAGACCAATTACCCCATCTTGAACTTTCAAGGGAACTTGCAAGAAGATTTAATTATCTTTTTGGCGAAACTTTTCCAATTCCTGAACCTATTCTTTCACCTTCTCCAAGGGTACCCGGTATAGATAAGAGGAAAATGTCTAAATCCCTGAATAATGCCATATATCTTTCAGATTCAAAAGAAGAGGTAGAAAACAAAATAAAAAAGGCATTTACTGATCCACAAAAGATTAAAATGGGTGATAAGGGACATCCTGATGGTTGTGTTGTTTTTGCTTATCACAATCTCGTAAATAGGGAAGAAGTTTCTGAGATAAGAAAAGGTTGTGAATCGGGAAAACTCGGATGTGTAGAGTGTAAAAAAAACTGCGCTTTAAAAATGAACAATTTCCTTGAACCAATTAGGGAAAGAAGACTCAAATTAAAGGAAGATGAAATAAAGGATATTTTAAGAGAAGGCACTGAAAAAGCAAAAGAAGTCGCAGAAAAAACCATGGAAGAGGTAAGGGAAAAGATGAATCTCTGGAGATAGTGTTTACAGGAATAATAGAAAAAACTGGTAAAATAATTGATATAAAACCGAGAGGGGATGGTAAGGAAATAAAGGTTAAGATTGAGAGTTTTAATTTAAAAAGGGGAGATAGTGTAAGTATTGATGGTGTTTGTTTGACGGTTGAAGAAATAAAAGGTAATGAATATCTATTTTATCTTTCTAAAAAAACTTTAAAAGATACAAAATTCGGGAAAAAACTTGAAAGGGGGATGATTGTTAATATTGAGGAATCACTAACGCTTTCAAAAAAGATAGGTGGACATTTAATTGAGGGGCATGTTGATTTTTTTACAAAAATAAGAAATATAAAAAAAATAAAGGAGGAATTTGAATTTTCCTTTGAATTAAAAAAAGAATTTAAAGATTACATTTTTAAAAAATCTTCAATAGCAATTGATGGGGTTTCTTTAACAGTTCAGGATGAAGAGGAAAATTTTTTTAAGGTAATGATTATACCCTATACTTATAATAATACCAATTTTAAATTTAAAAAGGTAGGCGATTATGTAAATGTAGAGTGTGATTTTTTAATAAAGGGAGTTATAAATTATATAAAAGGACTTTTACCTTTTAAAAATTTTAAAAAAACATAATAAAATTATTAAAATTCTCTTCCCTTTTCAAAAACTTTTTTCATACAGTAGATAACAAGAGAAATGACAGTTGACCAGCCAATTATTAAAAAAATCCATCCACCTAAATTCATTCCTTCTTCTCCTTTTTAAAGGCAAAATGAACAAGTATAGAGGTAAAAACAAAAAATAGTACAATAAAAATTCTTGCGATCCATTTTCCTAAAGAAGTTTCTTTAAAAATAGAACTAAAATTCTGGAAAATCCAGAATGTAAAAATTATGATAAGGATTAATGGTGTTATATATTTTAGAATAAAATAAAATATTCTTGGCACTTTGATATCAGCACCTTTATTTATCTCCTCCCATGCTTTATCAGGACCAAATAACCAAATAAATATTATTGTTTCAAGTAAAGCAAAAAAAGTTATAAAAAATGTCCCTACCCAGAAATCAAGCTCATCAAGAAAACCTTTTAAAAAAATGGAAAAGTTTGCAAAAATGAAAATAAATAAACCCACCATTAAAACTGAAGGTAATCTCCTGATTTTAAATTCATCTTCAAGAAAAGCAATTGCAGGTTGAGTTAAAGCAAGAGAAGAAGTTATACCAGCAAAAAATAAAAGTGAAAACCACAAAAATCCAAAAAGAAAACCAAAAGGTAAATAAGAAAAGATCGCTGGAACAGATACAAAACCGAGACTGAAAGCCCCGGATTGAGCAATTTCCTTTGCACTTGCAAGTCCAAAGAAGGCACAAGCTGCTGGAATTGCTATTGACCCTCCAAGAACAACTTCAGCAAATTCATTTAAAGAAGCTGTTGAAAGACCTGAAAGGGCAATATCATCTTTTTCCTTTAAATAACTGGCATAGGTTAATATTGCTCCCATTCCAACACTCAGGGTAAAAAAAATCTGTCCTGCTGCTGAAAGCCACACATTTGGATTCAAAAGAGAAGAAAAATCAGGGTTCCATAAGAAACCGAGACCGTCAAGGACTGATACACTCGGGTCAACAGGGGAACCAAGTGTTAATACCCTTATAGCAAGTATTACTGCGAATAAAAATAAAGTTGGCATAGCAAGTTTAGCAAAAGCTTCAATACCACCTGATATTCCCTTTGCAAGAATAAAAATATTTAAAAAAAATGTTAAAAGGAAAATTAAATAAGCATAAAGAGAAGGTTTCAAAAATATCGGAGAATCACTATTAAACCCCGCATAATTTGATAAAAAGGTCCCAAAAATTTTATTTATCTCTTCAAAATTTGCACCTTCAGGAACTTTTGGTAATTTTCCAAAAAGGGAGCAAAAGGCATAACCAAGGGTCCATGACTCAATGTAGACATAATAAATAACTATTGCAATAGGTCCTGCAAGTCCAATAACACCAAGATACTTTGCAAAAGGGTTTCTCCATAGCTTGTCAAACATACCAGGGGATGTTCCGTGCCCAAATTTTCCTCCATACCTTCCGATAGCCCATTCAACCCACATAAGAGGTATGCCTAAGAGCAGAAGAGAAATAAAGTAGGGTATCATAAAAGCTCCACCCCCATTTTTAGCAGCCTGAACAGGAAACCTCAGGAAATTACCCAACCCCACAGCATTACCAGCCATTGCTAAAATAAGACCAATCCGTGTAGCCCACCGCTGCCTTGAGTTCATAGTGAATAATATAAGAAAAATAAAAGTCTAATATCAAAAAATTCTGATTTATATGAGTTATAATTCTTTTTTATTTTCAAAGTCCTTATAGGCTTTTTTTCTCACTTTCTCCATTTCAAATGACTTTCCTAAAACTTTACATTTTTCCTTTATTTAAGCCTTTAGTTCCTACCTTTAAGCCCTAAATTTATTGAGTATTTTTTAATCTGAAATTGAGTAAAATGTGAAGACTTGAAAAAATATTTTTTATAAATTATTATTAGAATGAAAATATTATCAAAATGAAAATAAAATTTATTGACAGGTGTATAATAATTATGCTTGCCTCTAAAAAAATTCATGGTTATTCTCTTTATAGAGAATTTAAAGATGCAGGATTTGATATATCCATGGTTAATTTTTATAAAAAATTAAAAAAACTTGAAAATATGGGTCTTATAAGTTCAGAATGGAGAATAGTAAATGGAAGACCCAGAAAAGTTTATTACCTTACTGAAAAAGGGGAAAAAAAACTTAAAGCTTGTAAGGAAAATTTAAAAAAATTTTTATTTAAGATAAAGGGTTCAATTCCCTTTTAAAAAAGGAGAAAATCTATGGCACTTTTAAGAGATGAAGATAAAAGGGAAATAAAAAAATATTTTAACGAAAGATTAAAAGATGAGGTGAAACTTTTAATCTTTACTCAGAAAATAAATTGCAGGTTTTGTAATGAAACAGAGGAACTTTTAAAAGAAATAGCAGAATTATCGGATGGTAAAATTATTCTTGAGATTAAAAATTATGCGATTGATAAAGAGGATGCTTTTAAATATGGAATTGATAAAGTTCCTGCCATAGTTATTCTTGATAAAGACGGAAATGATAAGAGAATAAGATTTTTTGGAATACCAGCAGGTTATGAGTTTGCTTCTCTTTTAGAAGCAATAAGTATGGTCTCAAGAGGTGATTCCGGTTTAAGTGAAGAAATTAAAGAAAAAATAAGAGAGATAGATAAAGATATGCATCTGCAGGTTTTTGTTACACCTTCCTGTCCTTATTGTCCTCAAATGGTAGTTCTATCTCATAAATTTGCCTTTGAAAATGAAAAAATAAGAGGGGATATGATTGAAGTATCGGAATTTCCTGAACTTGCAGAACTTTATGAGGTTATGGGTGTTCCCAAAACAGTGATAAACAATAAGACATTCATTGAGGGTGCAGTATCTGTAAAAGATTATTTAAGAAGAATTCTTGAAGTTTTAAATTCTTAAAAATATGTTTTTAATCAAAAAAGAGTTTTTTTAACCCCTTTTCTTCTTTTCTTTTTACGTCAATGTTCCCCTTTATAAGAAACATTTCAATTGTATTACATACTTTTGAAGATATTAAATGTCCCCCTTTTACTTTTCTATCCCTTGTAGAAACTGTAATATGAAAGTGATATGGGGGTTGGGTGGAAGGTGTTATAACACCTGAAATTCCTAAAAGTTCCGATGGTTCCTTTTCTTCATGAATTTCATATTCTTTTCCATTCCAGAATCCCATTTTAATTTCTTTTACCATACCAAGGGCAGATACAACAGTCATTATTTTCTCTTTTTTAAATTCCTGAATAAATCTATCTATATTTTGAATAAAATCCTCCCCATCATCCATTATTAAAATAATAAAATTTCCATCGTCTTTAAATTTCATTTTATTTTAAAATTTTATTTAAAAAGCTTTTCTTTTTTCTATTAAAAGAAAAAAATTGAGCTAAAATACAAAAGATTTTATGAGAAAAGAAGACCATACAGGAACATTTTGTAGTATAAAATCCTTGTAATCTTATTGAGCAAGAAAAATTAAATATTTTTAAGTTGAATTTAATGAGAAAATTTCAAAAACTTATGCAAACATTATAAAATGGATGTTTATATTCTGGGTAGGACAGATAGGTGTTATGACTTTAATATTTTTTACCTTTTTAAAATTCATTAGATAATTTAAGATTGAAAAAGAAAAAAGAGTTGTAAATAAAATGATGGTTTTTAGGCAGTAGTGAACAGGATGGATACAACTTAATCTGCAAAATTAACCCCTAATAAATTTCCCTATCTTGGGCAAAAAATTCAATATTGTTATGTTATTCTACATTAAATTGTAAGTTAAAAACCTTTTAATTTATTCTTTATATATGAAAAAAAGGGTTCACCTTTTCATTTCAGGCAGAGTTCAGGGTGTTTTTTACAGGGCATTTACAAAAGAAAAAGCAGATTTCTATGGCATTAAAGGATGGGTTAGAAATCTAAGAGATGGAAGAGTTGAAGCAGTGGGTCAAGGTGAAGAAGAATTGTTAAAAGAATGGATAAAGGACCTTTGGAAAGGACCTGAGCTTGCAATTGTTAAAGAAATAAAAGAAGAATGGTCAGATAACCTTGAAAATTTTCCCGATTTTGAAATAAGATACTTTTAAAAAAATAAATGAATGTTTATAAATTTTTCATAAAAGACCTTTTCTCTGAAACTTTAAAAGATTATCTTGAAATAGCAAAAGAACTTGGATTAAAAAATTTGGAAAATATAGAAGAATACAGAATTCTGTGGATAAAAAGCTCTGAAAAAAAAGAAATAATTGAAAAAATACTCTTAGAATGGATAATTGATGAAAATGAAGAAAAAATTCTTTTTCTAAATAACACAGATAACTCCTATGAAATCACTTATCACTTTGGAGTTAAGGATCCTGAAGCAGAAGAAATAGAAAGAATTTTTAAGGAAAGAGGAGTTTCTATTAATGTTAAAAGAGGTAAAAAAATAATAATTAAAGGTAATTTAAATGAAAAAGAAATTGAATACTTCTCCAAAAAAGCCCTTTACAATCCGATAGTCGAAATTTTTGATAAAGAAATAATTAACCCATTTTTTGAGCCCTCTGAAATAGAACCTGAAAATGAAATTGTTGAAATAAGAAATCTTAACACTAAAAACTTAATCAAACTTTCAAAGGAAAAACACTTCTATTTACTTAAAAATGAAATGAAATTAATAAGAGATTATTACAGAAAAATTAAAAGGGAACCAACCTTAATTGAACTTGAAACTTTTGCCCAGATGTGGTCTGAACACTGTGTCCATAAAACCTTTAAGGGAGAAATAATCTATGGAAATAGAAAAATTTCCTTATTAAATGAAATCAAAAAAATATCAGAAAAAAATAGAAAAAAATTTTGCCAGGTTCTTTTTAAAGATAATGCTGGAATTTTTAAATTTGATAAAAATATTTCAATATGTGCAAAGGTTGAAACCCATAACCACCCCTCTGCTCTTGAACCTTACGGTGGAGCATCAACAGGTATTGGTGGGGTTATAAGAGATATACTTGGAGCAGGACTGGGAGCAAAACCAATAGCAAATATTGATGTCTTTTGCGTTGGCAACCTTGATACCCAACATGAAGAACTTCCAGAAGGAATACTCCATCCTAAAAGAATCTTAAAAGGTGTTGTAAAAGGTGTTGAGGATTACGGAAACAGGATGGGAATACCAACAGTTTGTGGTGCTGTTATCTATGAAAAAGAATACCTAACAAATCCCCTTGTCTTCTGTGGCACAATAGGTATATTGCCTTCTAAATTTGTAAGAAAAAAAGTTAAACCCGGTAACTTTATAATCCTTGCAGGTGGAAAAACTGGAAAAGATGGTATACATGGAGCAACTTTTTCTTCATCGGAACTTACAGAAACTTCCGAAGAAGTTCATATTTCAGCAGTTCAGATCGGTGACCCGATAACAGAAAAAAAACTTCTTGATGCTATCCTTGAAGCAAGAGAAAAGAAACTCTTTAATTTCATAACTGATGTAGGAGGTGGTGGACTCTCCTCTGCAATAACAGAAAATGTTTATCCTTTTGGTGCAGAAATTCATCTTGACAGGGTTCCTTTAAAGTACAAGGGACTTTCACCAAGAGAAATATGGATTTCTGAATCACAGGAAAGAATGATTCTTTTTGCTGATAAAAAAAATATTCTAAAATTAAGAGAAATTTTTGAAAAACACAATGTTGAATTAACTATTTTAGGAGAAGTCAAAAAAGACGGTAAATTAAAACTCTTATACAATAATAAAATTTTTGGTGAAATTGATATTAAGTTTATACATGAAAAAAGACCTATAATAAAAAGAAAAGTAGAAAAATTAAAAATAAAGGAAATAAAATTTATTACAAGAGAATTAAGTCTAAATGAAATCAAGGAAATTTGCTTAAAAATTATATCTTTACCCAACATAAGGTCAAAAGAAGAAATAATAAAAAGATATGACCATGAAGTTCAGGGAAAAACTTTTAAAAAACCATTAGAGGGAAAAATATTTAAATCTCCTTTTGATGGCAGCATAATTAAACCTATCAGAGATTCAAAAAAAACACTCGCAATCTCTCTTGGAATTAAGCCCTCTTATTCAAGAATTTCTCCCTTTTATTCAGCCCTGAATGCTGTTGATGAAGTAATAAGAAGTCTTATAAGTAAAGGAGTAAACCCAAATAAAATTGTTTTACTTGACAATTTCTGTTTTGCAAGTCCAGAGGATAAAAGAACTCTTCAGGAGATCGTGGAATCTGTTCTTGGAGCAATAGAAGGAGCAAAATTTTATAAAGTTCCTTTTATTTCAGGTAAAGATTCCCTATATAATGAATTTAAGGCAAAAAATAAGAAATATAAAATTTTACCAACAACACTTATAACAGGAATTGGAATAGTTGATGATGAAAAAATAGTTCCCTCTTCTTATTTCAAAAACATAAATAACCCTGTATATGTTGTTGGAAAAACTAACTTAGAAGAAATTGGTGGAAGTGAATTTTTAAAAATCAAAAAAATCTATAAAAAAGGTATTGTTCCGAAAGTTTATCCCAAAAAATTTCTTAAACTCTACAATAAAATTTACCTATCTTTAAAAAAAGGAATCTTTGAATCAACTCATGATGTAAGTGAAGGTGGCATATTTAATGCTTTAAGTGAAATGTGTTTTGCTCTCAAAAGGGGAATTGATATTGATCTTAAAAGTATCAAAAGACCTGATCTGTTTTTATTTTCAGAATCAGCAGGTAGAATTATAGTAGAGGTTAAAAAAGAAAGAGAAAAAGAATTTTTACTTACTTTTAAAAATTTACCTATCTATAAACTGGGAAAAATAAATGAAAGCGGAATAATTAGGATAATAACAAGAAAAGGAGAAATTGAATTAAAGGTAGAAGAACTTTATAAAGAATATTCAAAATCACCCTTTTTGCCATGATTAAAAGGGCTCTTGTTCTATCTGATGCTTCATCTACTCATACTTGGAACTGGATAGAAGGTTATAAATCTCTTGGCTATAAAGTTTACCTTTT
Organism: candidate division WOR-3 bacterium; assembly: GCA_039803925.1. NCBI lineage: Bacteria > Pseudomonadati > Caldifarciminota > Caldifarciminota bacterium. Next base: position 113,313 of record JBDRZL010000002.1, read on the forward strand.
ATCCTTTGAAGAACCCCTTTTAAATATAGATAGTTTGGAAGATTTCATCAAAATTAATTCAAGATTCAAACCTTCTTTCCCAAGATACCTTTTAGGAGCAAATATTGTGAAAAATTTCATACATAAAATAAACCCTGATATAATCTTTGCTCATTTTATACCAAATTACGGATTTTTATCATACCTTCAGGGAGAAAAACCTTTTGTCCTTTTTTGTTGGGGAAGTGATCTTATAAAAGTTGCTTTTAAATCAGTTATACATAAACTAATTTCTAAAAGAATTTTTAATAAAGCAAAACTCATAGTAGTTGATGCTAAATTTATGAAAGAGATAATTGTAACTAAATTCAAAATAAATTCAGAAAAAATTATAATAATACCTTTCGGTTTAAATAGAAAATTAAGAGAAAGGGGGAAAAATATTAAAAAAGATGATAAAAGAGCTATCCTTTTTACAAATAGAAAGCTGGAAAGAATTTATAATCCCTTTGTAATTATAGATGCCCTTTCAAAAATTCAAAACAAGAATTTTAAACTTATATGGATAGCAAGGGGTTCTCTCGAAAAAAAGGTAAAGGAAATGGTATATAGAAAGGGAATCTTTGATAAGGTTGAATTTCTTGAATTTCAGGAAAGAGAAAATCTATATAAATTGCTTGAAAAATCCGATATATATTTGTCCTCATCCCTTTATGACGGGACAAGTGTTTCATTACTTGAAGCAATGTGTTTCGGTCTTTTTCCTGTAGTTTCTGATATTCTTGGAAACAGAGAATGGATTCTTGATGGGGTGAACGGTTTTCTTTTTGATCCTTTAAACCCAGAAGAACTCAGTAAAAAAATAAATGAAGCCATTGATAATAAAAACTTAAGAATTAAAGCAAGAGAAATAAACAAAAATATTATAGAAATGAAAGCAAACTGGGAAGATAATTTAAAAAAGTTTTATGATAAAATAAAAAATATATGAAAAAAAACTTTGGAATTTTTCTTCTTGTTGTTTCAGTTTATATCTTGATTTCTCTTTTACCTTTAAATCCAAATTTAGGAGGAGATTTTGGTGAAATTATTAAAAAAATTTTTTTTAAAGAATTTGGAATTATTTATTCCTTTTCAATAACATTCTTTTTATTGGGACTTTCCCTTTTTTTAATTAATGAAAAATTTAAAAAATTATTCTTTACCTTAACCCTCTATTTTTTACTTTTACCTTTTGGGTTATTTTTTATCTTTGAGGGGCTTATTGAAAAAAATACAAAAATATTCTTTTTTTACAAAAAAATAAGGGAGCTTTTTAATGTATATCCTTTAGTTATCATCTTATTCCTTCTTGTTTCACCTTTTTATATGTATTTAAAGAACTTAAAAATTAAAAAAAAGATAAAATTAGAGCCAAAAATTAAAGAAAAAAAGAAAGAAAAAAAAATTGAAATTAAGGAAAAAGAAGAAAATAAAGAAGAATCAACAAAAGAAATCAAAATTGATAAAGAAAAATTATTGCAGATTTTTAAAGTAGAGGAAATAAAAACTGAATTAAAAAAACAGGAACTGGAAGAAGAAGCAAAAAAAATAAAAGAAAAACTTGAAGAATTTGGAATAAAAGGAGAAATTAAGGAAATTCACCCTGGACCATTTATTACCCTTTATGAATTTGAGCCTGAAAAGGGAATTCAGATTAAAAGAATTAAAAATCTTTCAGAAGACCTTGCATTAAGAATGAAATCTTCAAGAGTTAGAGTTGTAACTCCATTGCCTGATAAAGGCACAGTAGGTATAGAAGTCCCAAATAGAAAAAATATAACACTACGAATTGGAAACCTTTTAAATTCAAAAAACTTTTTTAAAACAAGTTTATTAACAATACCTTTTGGAGTCACAACAGATGGTAACCCATATTTTGCTGATCTTACAAAAATGCCACACCTTCTTATTGCAGGCGCAACAGGAAGCGGAAAATCTGTTTTTATAACCTCAATAATTGTCTCAATAATAATAAAATCAGACCCAAATGAAGTAAAACTCCTCCTTATTGATCCAAAAAGGGTTGAACTTTCAAGATTTGAAGGAATACCTTATCTTTTAACAAATGTTATAAACGACAGAAAAAAGGCTATTGATATTCTAAAACTTGCTACAAACTGGATGGAAGAAAGATATAAAATATTCGCAAAAGAAGGTGTAAGAGATATAGAAAGTTATAATAAAAAGAAAAAGGAGAAAATGGCTTATATAGTTATAATTGTTGATGAATTTGCAGATCTCATGTTAACAGAAAAAAATAAAATTGAATACTCCATAACAAGACTTGCCCAGATGGCAAGAGCTGTTGGAATACATTTAATTATTGCTACACAGAGACCATCTGTTGATGTTATAACAGGTATAGTTAAGGCTAATTTTCCCGTAAGGGCTTCCTTCAGGTTACCAACAATAACAGATTCAAGAACAATACTCGATGTTTCAGGAGCCGAAAAACTTCTTGGAAGCGGTGATATGCTTTTTGTTCCTCCAGGAAAAGGTGAACCTATAAGACTTCACGGACCCTTTGTTTCTGATGAAGAAGTGGAGGAACTTGTAAAAAGAATTATAATTCCTTATTTCACAAAAAGATTTAAGGAAATAACAGGTAAAAAAATAAGTCCTGAGAAAACTGAAATTTTATATGAAAAGGGGCTAATTCCCTTTATAACAGGTCAGAGAATTGAAGCCATTGAGGAAACAAAGGAGCACATATTCAATTTAATGAAGGAATACTTATCAAATATTGAAGAATTCGAGGAAAGTTTAAATCTTCTAAGAGAAAATTACTATGAAAAACTAAGTGATATAACTTTTGAAAATGAAGAAGAAGGTATAGAACTGATTGATATTGAAGGTAAAAAGGTTGATTCTCTCATTAAGGAAGCTGCTTATATAGTTGTTTCAAGTAAAAAAGCATCAGCAACCCTTCTTCAAAGAAAATTAAATATAGGTTTTCCAAGGGCTGCGAAAATCATTGATCAATTAGAAGAACTCGGCATAGTAGGACCTTCTGAGGGATCAAAGCCAAGAAAAGTTCTTGTTTCCCTTGAAGAGCTTTCAAAACTGTTGAAATCTTGAAAATACTTTTAACAGGCGCAACTGGAATGCTTGGAAATAAAATTCTTGAAAAGATAGATTATGATTTTATAAAACCTGACAGGAAATCTCTCGATTTATCAAAACCTGAAGAACTTATAAATTTTTTAAAAAAATTACCTGAAGTTGATGGAATCTGGCATATTGGAGCTTATACTGATGTAGAAAAAGCTGAAATTGATGAGGAGAACTGCTACCTTGTTAACTGGATATCAACCAAAATTCTTACTGAATTTTCAATTAGAAAAAACATAAGGATTCTATATATAAGCACCGATTATGTATTTGATGGTTTTAAAAATAGCCCGTATAAGGAGTGGGATAAAACAAATCCCTTAAATGTCTATGGGAAAAGTAAACTCTTTGGAGAAAAAGAAGTTTTGAGGAATAAAGAAGGTCTTGTTATAAGAACATCATGGCTTTTTGGTGAAAAAGGAAAAAATTTTGTTACAAAAATAATAGAAAAAGCAGAAAAGGAAAAAGAGCTAAAAGTTGTAATTGATCAATGTGGTTGTCCCACTTATACTGAGGATCTTGCTCTGGCACTAAAGATGTTGTGGGAAAATAATGAGTCGGGAATATTCCACTTTTCAAATAGAGATGAAGTATCTTGGTTCGAATTTGCAAAAGAAATTCTCAATTTACTTGGTATAAAAAAATATATTAAACCAGTCTTACAAGAAGAACTCAATTTAAAAGCTAAAAGACCCTCTTATTCAGTTCTTGACACTTTTTTAATTGAGAATAAGTTAAAGATAAAAATACGTTCTTGGAAAGAAGCTCTTAAGGATTATATAGAAAAGGTTTAAAAACTCTGACCAAGCCCAAGATAAAAGAAAACTTCCCTTGTTTTTATAAAATGATTATTAGTTGCTAAATCTACTCTGAAAGGAAGTATACCGAAATAATATCTAACACCGATACCGAAACCAAATGCATTATTTTTAAAAAATTTATAAGAAAAAATATTTGAATTTGAACCTGTATCAAAAAAAAGAACAAATTGTAAATAATCTGTTAAAAATTTTCTTGCTTCGAAATTAAATAAATAAAAGTTAGTTCCACTTCTTATACCTCTTATATCAAAATCCCCAACTGAATATCTCTTTACACCCCTTAAGCTTCCTTCACCACCAAGTAAAAACCTCTCGGAATAAGGAACTATTTCAGTTGGAATATAAGGAATAACATGTCCTCCTGAGATTTTAAAAGCAAAGGTATAGGTTTTAACTGTTTCAAAAAAAGAATAACTATAACCCATTTTAATTATATTTTCTGTTCCACCAAAAATTGATCCATATGTATTTATATAACTGTGGAAGTGATAACCGCTTTTTGTATTCAGGATATTATCCCTTAAATCCTGTGAATAGGAAAAACCCATACCATTCAAATAGAATAGATCTTCTCCTTTCTCTATACTTTTTATATTCTGCCAGATAAAACTATTTTCAAAAACCCAGAAATTCCTCTTTATAATATATCTTGATTGAAAACCAAACCTTCTAACATCCTCAATTCTGTCAATGTAATAAAAGGGTAAAAGTTCAAGTATATTTTTTCTTATAAAAAAATTCGGATCTTGATATCTTATTGATATTTCTTCATGTAAAAAAATTTTTGAATTAAATTGAAATCTTGTTAAAAGAGCAAGCTTTTGTGCGTTATTGAAAATATTGAGGTGTTCAAGTTCAAATTTAGCTTGGGAAAATCCGTCACTTGAATAACCATAACCAGTTCTCAAAGCTCTCATTTTCTCTTCTCTCAAATTAAAAGAAATAACTGCCTCTGTTGAATCAGAGTTGGGTAATATCTCATAACTTACACTTCTTATGATACCCAGTGAATACAGATTTTTTATTGAAATATAAATTTTATCAAAAGAGATGTATTCTCCTTCCTTTAACTCTATAGCATCAAGAGCAATTTTTTTTCTCGTTTTCTGTGATAAACCTAAAACCTTTATCTCTTTTATTTTAATTTTTTTACCAGGTTTTAAATTATATAAAATTTTTAGAGTATCAGCATTTTTTTCCTCTATTCTTTCGTAATTAAAGAAAACAAACCCATTGTTTGTGAAGTAAGTGTAAAGTTTTTCTTCAAACTGAGATAAAATATCCTCTGAATAATAAAAAGGCATTTTTTTCTTTAAAAATTTCAGAAGGTAATTAAAGGAATCGGGTAAAAGCAAAATTTCTTTGATTATTTTTCTCTCCCCTTCATAAATGTAAACATAAAGGATATCATTTTCATCTATTTTTGTTATTTTATAGTCAATTATTCTAAAATCAAGATATCCATTTGATTTGTAAAAATTCTCAACCTTGTTTAAACCTGTTAAAATTAAAAAACTTTTAATTTCTTTATTAAGAGGTATTCCTGAAACTTTTATTAGTTTTTTATTGCTAAAAACCTTTGGTTCAAGGAAATATATATCTTTAAGTTTGTAAGTAGAAACAAGCTGATTAAAAATAGAATATATTAATAAATTATTCCAGAAGATTTGACCTATAATCTTTTACACCTTCCTTACTTATCAATTCCTGCTGAAATGAATTAAAAATTTTTCTCTGTAAGTCTGAGAGATAATTCTGATAGTAATCATTAATCTTTGCTGATACTTCATCAGGAGAAGGCTCCTTTTTATCAATCAATTCAATAACTATAACAGAACCAGGAACATTCACTTTTTTCTTTTCACCTTTTTCCATTTTTACAAGAGTCCCCAAAATTCTATCAGGATCAGCTATACCAAAGACCCTATCATAGAAATTTACATTATTAAAATCCCTAACAATAACTAAATTTTTATCATAATCCTCACCCTTTATAATTTTTTCAGCAATATTTAAACCCATCTTCTCTTTCTTATCCTTTAAAAACATAAATTTCACCTTGCTTTTTGCCTCTTCAAATTCTTCATATTTTTCAGGGGATTTTTTAAGAATCTCTATAATATAAAACCCTTCAGGTGTCCAGAATTTTTGAAGAGAACCGACTTTTGATTTTTCTATCCATTTTTTTATATTTTCATAATCTCCTATACCAGGAATAAAGGGAATATCAAAGGGAACTTCAGTAGTTTCTTTATATTCAAGTTTATATGATTCTGCACCTTTTTTAAGACCTTCACTTTTTGCTATCTCAAAAACATTTTTAGCTTTTTCTCTTAAGCTTGATCTTGTTTCATAAGATGTATTAATAAAAAAGCTCACTAAAACCTTATACTTTATTTCCTTTTCTTTCTTTTCCTCAATACTGAATAAAAAGGCTGTGTCACCTAATATTTCAGGATTTGTAATTTCTTTTTCCTTATACTTATTTAAAATTCCATATTTTCTTGATTTTTCATTTGCTATGAAAGTTGTGTCTTTTCTATATTTTAAAATTCTTGTATAAGTTTTTGCTTCACCAATGTCAATCTCTTTATTTATTAAGAGATTCTTTATTTCTTCCAGTTCTTTCAAGACACTTTCAGTATCAAGTTTTGAAGGTTTAAATTCAATTTTTACATAACCTATTTTATAAAAACTCTTTTTCTTAAATTCCTTTCTATTTTTTTCATAATATTTCTTTAAAGTATCATCATTGAATTTAAATAAAGTATCAGGTATTTGAAAATATGGTATTTGATAATACTTAAAAGTGAAACCTGTAAGTCTATTAAAAAGTTCCTTTTCTACTTCATCTCTTGGAATGTGAATCATAGATGTGATGTCAAGATTCATAAGTTCAACTGGATAGGATTCTGTAATATTTTTAGCATAAGCTAAAACAAGTTCCCTATTTTCAGGATTTTGTAAAAATTCCTGATATTTTTTAATGTCAAAAGAATCCTTTTTCCAGAAGGAACTATCTCTAAGTATCTGAGGGGGAGGAAGGTTCATTATTATTGTATTTAAAAGCTGATCATCAATAATTAACTTTCTTTTTTTCTGAATTTCTGAAAATCTTATTTTAAATAAAAGTTCATTAAAAGCCTTTGTCTCAAGAATCATCATATCCCTATCACTCAAATCACCTTTTGCTTCTCTTTCTTTTTCTATTAAATCATTCAATAAATTCTGGTAAGCATCATAACTAACCTGCAATTTATCTATTTCAGCTATTATACCCCTCTGGTAAGGTTTTACAATCTGAATACCTGCAATATTCATTCCCAATTCAAGAAAAATCCATAAGATGAAGGCAAAGGCCATAAATAAAAGCACTAATCTTGCGTTTTTTCTAATGGATTGCATTAAAGCCATTTTTAAACCCTCTTTTTCTTTAAAAGTTTCATTCTGAATTTATCCTCTCTTTCTCTGTCCTCAAGTACTCTTCTTATATAATTAACTTCTTCCTTAAGTTGTGGTATTATTTTCTGCTCAAGAGCATTAACTCTCCTTGTTGTTTTTTTTATTTCTTCACCTATTCTTTTAAACCTAATTTCAAGAGGAACAATTGAAAGAATCTTATCTATCAAAATTTCAAAAGAATCAGCTGTTTCGTCAATTCTTGTTGTAACTGAAAAGGGACTATAACCTCTTAAAAGTATATTTTTCTTTCCATCTTTCTTTTCAATCTCAGGTATTGAAACACCCCATACTTTTTTTTCCTTCATTTTAAGTATAAGTTCCTTAGCTGAAGCAAGGGCAGCGGATCTCAATTCTTCTGAACCATCCTTTCCGAGAGCAAAAATTAAGGTATTAACAGCTTTTGTAAGTATTTCATCAAGTTCCTTATATTCCTTTAGAAGCGGTTTTATGAGATTCAAAAATTCAGAAAGCAGAGCATCTCTTTTATTTTTCAGCAAAGAAGCACCACTTTCTGCTACTTTTATCTGCCTTTTTTTAATCAACATATTCATCCTTGTGGGAGTGATATTTTCCATGCTATTATTATATATTAAAAATAATGAAATTTTCTAAAAAGATATTTCTCCTTTTCATATTTTCCTCCTGCGGCTATAAAGCACCACCACCTGGAAAACCGGATTTTGAAAATCCAAAAATTAAGGTAATTAACTTAAAAGACAAAGATACTATAAGAGACACTATTAAAATATCCTTAGAAGTTGAAGATAATTCAAAAATTAAATGGGTAAAAATGATTGTGGATGGTAAAGAATTTATAATTGATACAATACCCCCTTTCGAATTTAAATTATCACCACCTGAAAAAAAAATAAATGTACTTTTTCAAGCAATGGACAAATGGGAAAATATTGGAAGTTCAAAAACTTTTGAAATTTTTGGTCCCTTTATAGATACAGTAAAGGTTGATACTTTAAAGAAAAAGAAAAAATAAAAAAATTAATGCCTTATTTTTTCCCAGTACTTAGCATATTCAAAATCAGGACTCTGATCCTGATTGTGACACTTCCTGCAGTTTTCCTCTTTATATGTAATAGCTTTTTTATCACTTAAATGATTTCTTAAATCAACATAATGACACTCAGAACAATGGATATTTGCAAGTTCCTTTGAACTTTCCATTGATTGAAAACCACCCACTTTACCATAACCTGTTGTATGACAGGATAAACATTTAAAGTCCCTTTCTTTTTTTAAAGAAATAAGAACATCAATTGCTTTTGAATGTTTTGTGTTTTTCCATTTTAAATATTCCTGAATATGACAGTTTTTACAGGCTGAAGATAAAGGAAAACTATTTTCCCTTTGTGACCTCTCCATAAATTTTTTCCTAATCTCCTCCATTTCCTTTTTTCTCATATTTTCCCATTTTTCCTTTAATTTCTCTACCTCTAAATCCTTTTCAATTTTGTTATCAAGGGGAATATTGAGAACTTTCTTAACCTCAATTTTATTACCTTTTTTTGCAAAGAAAAGGAGAGGCATGTATAAACCATATCTTGAAATAGTTAAAGAATAAATTCCCTTTTCCTTTTTAAAACTAACCTCAAATTTACTTGAATTACCTATAATATTGAAAACATTACAATTTGAATCAAAGGGTAATTCAGTATTATAGGGAGTAACTATAAAAAGAATTGAACTTTCTTTTTTTAGTTTTTCTTTTAATTTATCAAATATATTTTTTTCATATTCTGGAAGCTGTGATAATGAACCTTTAGGAATATAAGAGGTAAAATAAATTTTTATTCCACTTAATATAAAGTTTTCATAAGGAGTTAAAAGTTCTCTGTACTCTGAATTCATATTAAAATAGGGGTACTTCAAATTTCTTACAAGATATTCAATATCCTCCTTTCTTGATATAGCTTCTCTGTTAAGAAAAGCCATTGCTTTAATATCCATCATCTTCAATATATCTTTAAAAATCTTTAAAAGATTTCTGTTAGAAGATGGGCTCACATAATTTCCTGTATCAAAGGTAAGGAGTTTCTTACCGTATTTATCCTTCAATCTTTTTATAACAAAAACTCTCTTTGAAAGTTCTCCTCCTCTAAAGGGTGGATTTCCACATCCACAGGGTTCAAAATTGTTACCAACATCAGAATTAAGTGCAATCACAAAATCAAAGGAGTCAGGATGGGGCAAATCCTTAAAGGGTGAATCTGCTGCTTTAATAAGAAATATTAATAAAAAAGTTTTCATTTTAAATTATAAACTGGGGCGGGTGGATTCGAACCACCATTCTGGGATCCAAAATCCCATGTCCTGCCGATTAGACGACGCCCCACTGTCTGCACCAGAAAACCTTTCCTTTTTGAGCTTCAATATTAATTTTATCCTCAAAAACTGATACAAGGCAAGAACCACTACCTGTTAAAAAACTTTTTAAAGCCCCTTTTTCTTTATAAAAATCAATTAAAGTTTTATATTCAGGAAATTCTTTAAAAATTATTTTTTCAAAATCGTTTTCAATGTTATAAAGTGCCTCATGATATTTATTCTCTTTTAATAAAGAAACAACTTTATCAAAATCCTCTTCTTTTTTACTTATATTCTCTGATAGGTTCCTGGATATAGCATTATACGCCCACCTTGTATCTATTTTAAAACCAGGATAATGGATGAGAAAATAAAAGGGAAATTTTAAATCAATTTTTTTAATCTCATTTCCTCTTCCCTTTACAATTGCCGGTTCCTGAAAAATAAAAAAGGGAACATCAGAACCAATTTTTTCTGCTATAATTAACATTTCCTCAATACCAAGCTTCAATTCATACATCTCATTTACAGCTTTCATAATACTTGCAGCATTTGAACTACCACCTCCGAGCCCACCCCCTATTGGAATTTTCTTATTTATAAAAATATCTGCACTTAAAAATTTTCCGGTCTCTTCGCTCATAATTTTTAGTGTCTTAAAAACTATATTCTCATCACCAATTGGACCTTCAGTTGCTGTTATCCTTGTGAGCTCGGAATAATTTATTTCAATTTCATCACACAAATCAATTGGAATAAAAATAGACCTTATTTCGTGAAAACCATCATCTCTTTTAAATAAAATCCATAAACCAAAATTTATTTTAGAAGGTGAGAGAACCCTCATTGTATAAAAGAATTTTCTCCCTCATTTCAAAGGCATTGATAAAAGGGTCTTCTCCTTCGTAAATACCAGAGATAGCACAAATACCACATTTTACTTTGCTTAATAAAAGAGAAACATTATCTTTATTTATTCCACCAATTACATATAGGGGAATTTTTAAAACATCTTTTGCTTTTTTTATAGTCTCAAAAGGAACTATCTTTTTATCTTTTTTCGTTGGAGAAGGAAAGGGAGAAGACATGGAAACATAATCGACTCCAAGACCTTCAGCTTCCCTTGCCCTTTCTATACTATCATAACAGGAAACACCAAGAATTTTATTACCTATTTTTTTTCTTACATAAGCTATATCAGCATCATCCTTACCTATATGAACACCATCTGCCTGAAGTAAAAGGGCAATTTCAGGGTCATCATTTACAATAAAAATAACACCGAAAAATTCACATAATTTTTTTACATTTTTGCCTATTTTTATAATTTCTTCTCTTGGAGCTCCCTTCATTCTCAATTGAAAAATTTTAACCCCTCCCAAAATGGACCTTTCTATTTTGTAAAGTAAATTATCATCTTTTGAACCAAATATACCGTATAATAATGGTAATTTTCTCACAATTAAATATAACAAAAATGAAAAAAATTATCAAGGATACAGTAATTTTTGCTGGTGCAAATACTATTTCTTTTGTAATAAGTGCTCTGGGTGGATTTTTAGTAGCAAAAATTCTTGAACCGGAAGGTTATGGAGGATTTTCTGCTTATAAACTTTTTATTTCCTATCTCATAAATTTGCATATGGGAATCTTTCAGGGGCTTCAGAGAGAGATTCCCTTTTATAGGGAACTTCAAAAAGAGGATAAATTGAAATCTCTTTTAAATACAACATTTTCTTTTACTTTTTTAATTTCTCTTTTAAGTATTATTATTCTTCTTTTATCCTCAATTACTTCCTCAGAATTTTTCAGAAAATCCTTTTTTATAACTCTTCCACTTATACCCTTTTATTTTTTAAAAGAATTTTACAGATTTGCAATGAAGGGACTTGAAAAGTTTAAGGAACTATCCTTTTTAAATATCTTTGATTCAATAAATTTTATTGTTTTCGTAATATTTTTCTCTATTTATTTTAAGGCAGAAGGAGCAGTATTAGGTTTTGGTATATCCCATTTTATTCTTTTCTTTTTCGCCTATTTTTTCACAAGAATTATTTTTTTTAATTTTAAAATTAAATTTGAAGATTTAAAATCTCTTTTTCAGGTTGGCTTTCCTATTTTCTTTATCGGTGTATTAAATATTTTTTTATTTTCAATTGATAGAGTTTTCATTCTTGGAATTTATGGTAGAAGAGAATTTGGAATATATGCAATGGCAATGAACTTTTTAAATCTTATATTTCAGGTACCCATAGCTGTTGCAACTATATTTTTACCTTTTCTTACAAGAAAAAAAGCAAAAGAGGGTTCTTTAAGTGAATTTATTATAAAAAGAGATTACATAATATATATTTATTTAATCTTAGTATCACTTCTTATAATTATTTTTTACCCAATGGCTTTTTTTGTCATAAAAAGATTTTTACACAAGTATTACACAGCTTTACCACTTCTTAAATTTTTACTCCTATTTATTCCCTTTCCAACACTTAATTATTTCTTTTATTCCTTTCTTATTGCAGAAAACAAACATTCCTATATCATTCCCTATCACCTTATTTTAATTCCTTTTACGGTTATTGTTAATTCAGTTTTTATTCCCAAATTTGAACTAAAAGGAGCCTGTTTATCTTATCTTATATCACAATTTTTATTTACATTAATAACAATTTTTTTAACATACAGGTTTATTAAATTTAAAATTTTAAGAACAATTACTTTTGTTACTTTAATTTCCTTTTTACATTTTTTAATATTTGAATTAATTTTTTAATAAGCGTTTTTCTGAGATAAAAAGATAAAAATTGTTTTTAAAATAATCTTTAAATCTAATAGGAAAGACCAGTTGTCAATATAATAAAGATCATATCTCAACCTTTCCTCTATTGATGTGTCACCACGCCATCCGTGAACCTGTGCCCATCCTGTTATACCACCTTTTACCCTGTGTCTTTCATCATATCTTGGTATCTCTTTTTTAAACTTTTCAACAAAAAATGGTCTTTCAGGTCTTGGACCCACTATACTCATATCTCCTTTCAGAACATTTATGAACTGGGGGAATTCATCAATACTAAATTTTCTTAAAATTCTTCCTATTTTCGTAACTCTTGGATCAGAGGGACTTGTAAACTTCGGTTCTGGTTCTTTGTCGGCTCCAACATACATCGTTCTGAATTTATATAACATAAATACCTTACCATCCTTTCCTACCCTTTCCTGTTTATAAAAAACAGGACCTTTTGAAGTTAATTTTATTATTATAGCAATAAGAACAAACAGAGGAAAAAGAAGGATTAAAAGAGTAAAAGAAAACACAATATCAAAGGTTCTTTTTAAAAATCTCTGGTATAGACTTAATCCCTTTTCTTTCAACTTTAAAAGGGGAATACCATCAAAAGAGAGTGTATCAGTTCCCATTAACATAAGTTCATATATATCAGGAGCAAAGTAAATTTCCATTTTTTTCTTTTCTATTTTTTTTATAATTTCAGGTATTAAAAACTGTTTATCAAAAGGTATGGCAAGAATAAGTATGTTTCCTTCTGCTGGATTTTCTTCTCCATTAATAAATTCCTCAGCAGTTAAAATTTTATTAATTTTTAAACCCAGTTCAGGCCTTTCCTCAATCTTTGACCTTATAGCCCTTAATATATCTCCTTCCCCCACTATTATTGCGTCCTTTTTTATAATCCCCTTTTTAAATAAAATTTTAATAACACTTCTGAATATAAATCTGAAAATAAACTCATAGAAGGAAATAAAAATAAAATAAAAAGATACTACAAGCCTTGAATATAAAATCTGCCTGTAATAGAAAGAGATAAATGTAATAAAAAGAATATACAAAAAATTAACCTTTAAAATTTCAAAAAAAGAATCAAAAAGATTTAGGTTTTTTTCTTTCTCATAAATTCCTTTTGACAAATAAATTAAAAGTCCTACAATAAAGACAACCAGAAATGATTTCAAATAAACCTCATAAGGTACAGGTTTCCTCCATAGGGGAATAAATCCACTCTGAAAACGAAGCCAATATGCTGTTTTAAATCCAAGAAAAAGTGAAATGGCGTCAAGAACAAAAAGGATTATTTTTTCAAAAGGATGTCCTTTTAATCCCATGTTGAATTATTATAAAATAAATCTATATGAAAACTCTCAACCAAAAAGACCTTGACTATATTAGAAACTTAGAAATAAAAGTTAAAAATATTAAGGGTTTAAAACCCCTTGAAGGATTTATAGGTCAAAAAGCAGCAGTTAAAAGTATGGAATTCGGATTAAAAATAAGTTCAAAAAGTCACCATATTTTTGTATCAGGCAAACCGGGAAGCGGAAGGACAAGTATGGTGCTGGAATACGTGTCAAAAATAGCTGAAAAAATTTCTCCTCCACCTGATGTTATATATGTGTTTTCACACGAAAATCCATTTTCTCCGAAAGCAATATTATTGGAAAATGGACAAGGTAAAAAATTTAAAAAGGATTTTGAAGATGCTATAAATGAAAGTCTCGAAGAAATAAAAGAAATTACAAAAAAAAGGGAATTTAATGAAGCAAAGGAAAAAATTTTTAAAAATTTATTAAGGCAAAGGGAAAATATCCTTAATAAAATCTATGGGAAAGCGAGGGAACTAAATATTCTCATAAAAGCAAAAGAAAACGGTTTTGACTTATTCCCTCTATTAAAAGGCAAAGTCTTAACACCAGAAGAGTATTCGGAGCTCACTCAACCGGAGAAAGAAGAATTTGAAAAGAAATTTGAAGAAATAAGAAGGGAAATTGCCTTAAGGGTTTCTGAAATAGAAAAAATAAACGAAGATTTTAAAGAAAAAATAAGAAATTTACTATCAGAGTTCGGAGCAAAAACTTTATTAACTATTTTTCCACCTTTAATTGGAAAATATCTAAATAATGAGGACATTATAAAATATGTAAAAAATTCAGTACAGGATATTTTAGAAAATTTAGACTATATAACTTCAAAACCCGATGAAGCCTATTCCTTTTTTAAAGAAAAATATAAAGTTCACCTTTTTGTGGATAATTCAAATCAGAAAGGTGCTCCAATTGTTCTTGAAACTCACCCAACCCTTTCAAGAATAATAGGAAGAATTGAAAGAGTTCTTGAAAATCCAACACTTGATTTTTCTGGAATAATACCAGGTGCTTTTCACAGAGCAAATGGAGGTTTCTTAATTATTCCTGCTGAAGAACTTTTAAAAATTGAACCAGCTTACACCTTTATGAAATGGACTTTAAAATCAGGAAAAATTTTAATTGAAAATTTATCAGAAGAGGAAAATATCCACACAACCAAAACCATAAAGCCAGAGCCAGTCCCTTTTAGCGGAAAGGTGATTCTTATAGGAACTCCCTATACTTTTTTCCACTTAAAGGAAAATGATCCTGATTTTAACGAATTATTTAAAGTCCATATAGAATTTAAGACTGTTATGGAAAAAAATCAAGAAAATTTGACTGATTATTTAAGATTTATAAAAACTTTCTGTGATAAAGAAAAACTTTTATATCCAGATATAAAGTCAATTAAAAAAATTTTGTGGTATTCTTCAAGGCTCGCAGAAAATCAAAACAAACTTTCAACAAATTTTGGAGCAATATGTGACCTTTTAAGGGAAGCAAATTTCCTTGCTAAAAGTGAAAATAAAAAGGAAATAAAAGAAAATCATGTGAGGGAAATTATTAAAAATAGATTTAAAGAAACTGAAATTGAAGAAACATATTTTGAATGGATTAAAAAAGGAATAATTCAAATTGATTTTGAAGGTAAAAAGGTTGGAACAATAAACGGACTTACTGTTCTTACTTATGGACAAATAGTGTTTGGAAGACCAGTCAGGATAACTGCAACATGCTCAGCAGGTAAAGAGGGAGTAATAGATATTGAAAGGGAAGCTGAATTATCCGGTCCTATTCATACAAAAGGAACACAGATATTAAGAGGTTATCTTGGGTATAAATACGGACAAAATTTTCCTATTTATATGACAGCAAGAATTGTTTTCGAACAAACCTATGAGGGTGTAGAAGGGGACAGCGCATCTCTTGCAGAACTTCTTGCAATAATATCATCTCTTTCAGAATATCCTATTTACCAAAACTGTGCAGTAACTGGTTCTATAAATCAATTTGGAGAAGTTCAGGCAGTTGGTGGATTAAATGAAAAAATTGAAGGAATTTATAGAGCTCTAAAATATAAAGAATTTAAAGGAAAATTTAAGGTAATAATTCCTGAATCAAATATAACAAATCTCTGTCTTCAGGACGAAGTTCTTGAGTTTATAAAAAGAGGTAAAATAGAGATTATAGCAGTTAAAAATATTGATGAAGCGATAAGAATAGTTTTTAACAAAAATCCTCAAACTGTTCACGAAAAAGTTCTCTCAAAACTTAAAAAATATTACAAAATTTTAAAATCAGAATAATGGGATATATAAGTTTATTTGACCCTTTTAAAGATGGTCTCTGTACCTGTGAAAAAAAATATACCATCAATCCCTATACAGGTTGTAATCACAGATGCAGATACTGTTATATAACAAGTTATATAAGAGATGGATTCAAATTAAGATTAAAAAAAAATTATGTTGAGATTATAAAAAGGGAAATTAAAAAAATAAAAAATGTTTATCCTTTCAACCTTTCCTCTTCCTCTGACCCTTATCCAGAAATTGAAAAAAAATTACTTTTAACAAGGAAAACCCTTATTCTATTAAAAGAAAAAAATTTTAAAGTTTCAATAATAACAAAGTCACCACTTGTTTTAAGGGATATTGATATACTTAGAGAAATGAACTCCTTTGTATCTTTTACAATTACCCATTATTCAGATGAAATTTCAAGGAAAGTTGAACCATTTGCACCACCTGTTAGTGAGAGAATAAAAGCAGCAGGAAAATTAATAAGGGAAGGAATAAAAGTTTGTATAAGAATAGATCCGGTTATTCCTGGATACAATGATAAAAAGGATATAGCTTGTAAAATTTTAAAAAATCTTAATGGAGTTTTTATGGTTGTTTTTTCAACATATAAAGCAAAACCGGATAATTTTTTAAGAATGAAAGAGATATTTCCTCATTTAGAAAATTTACCATGGGAAAAAAAGAAAGTAAGGGGTTATAGGTATTTAAGCTATGATTTTAGAAGAGAAATTCTTGAAAAACTTGTAAAAGAAGCAAAAAATTTTTGTGAAAAAATTGGATTATGCAGGGAAGATTTACCGGATTTAAAAAATACAAAATCCTGTGACCCTGTTTTTGAGTTAAATCTTTGAATTTAAATATTATTTTTGATAAAATGATAATTTAAGGTTCAAATCCCTTTGAATTATTTATTATTAAAAATGGAGGAAATAATTAAAGATGGTAGCGAGAGGATGGTTAAAACCATTAACAATTTAAAGGATGAACTTAAAAAATTAAGAACAGGAAGAGCCTCTCCCCATATTCTTGAAAGTATTAAAGTTAATTACTACGGGCAGGAGATCCCAATAATCCAAATTGCAGGTATTGGTGTACCAGAACCAAGATTAATTGTTATAAAACCCTATGACAAAAATGTAATAGGTGAAATTGAAAAAGCAATTTTAAAAAGTGGAATAGGACTTAATCCAAAGGTTGAAGGTGGTGTTATAAAGATTCCGATACCACCTCTTTCTGAAGAAAGGAGAAGAGAACTTGTAAAACTTGTTAAAAAATTTGGGGAAGATTCAAAAATTGCCTTAAGAAACATAAGAAGGGATTTAATGGATAAAATAAAAGAAAAAAAAGATAAGGGAGAAATTTCAGAGGATGATGCTGAAAGATTAAAGAAAAAGGTTCAGGATTTAACAGAGGAAAAAACAAAAGAAGTTGATGAAATAATAAAAATAAAGGAAAAGGAAATAATGGAAGAATGAAAATACCTCAACATATAGCTATAATAATGGATGGAAACGGCAGATGGGCAAAGGAGAGAAATTTACCGAGAATACTTGGACATAAAGAGGGGATTGAATCTGTAAGGGAAATTGTTAGAACTGCAAGAGAAATTGGAATAAAATACATTTCACTTTTTACTTTTTCCACTGAGAATTGGCAGAGGCCTGAAGAAGAAGTTAAAGGACTTTTTAATCTCCTTGAATCAGTCGCAAAAAAAGAACTTAAATTTTTGATTAAAAATGGAATAAGATTAAAAGTTGTGGGGAGCAGGGAAGAGTTGCCTTTAAAAACAAAAAAAATAATAGAGGAAGCAGAGGAAAAAACAAAGGATAATAAAGATATGTTCCTTATACTTGCTATTAATTATGGAGGAAGAAGAGAAATAATTGATGCAATAAATAAAATTTTAAAAAATGGAAAAAAAGAGATAAATGAAGAAGAATTTAAAAAATATTTATATATGCCTGAAGTTCCTGACCCTGACTTTTTAATAAGGACAAGTGGGGAAATGAGAATTTCCAATTTTTTCTTATTTCAAATTGCATATACAGAACTATATTTTACAGAAAAATACTGGCCTGATTTTAGAAGAGAGGATTTTTTAAAGGCAATTGATGAATATACGAGGAGGAAAAGAAAATTTGGGAGGCTTTTTTCTTAGAATAATAACCGGATTAGTTTTATTTTTTATAGTTTTATTATTAACATTACTTGGTACTTTACCTCTCTTTTTTTTAATTTTTATATTCTTACTCTTTGCTCTATGGGAATATTTAAGAATCTTATATAATACTGGTTTTATAATTAATCCCCATTTAATTTTTATTGTTGATTTAATTTTCTTTCCATTTATTATTTTCTTCCCTCCTATAAGGCTTTCACTATTAATGTTAATGATTGTTATTTTCTTTTTTTTATCGTTTCTTTCAGCAGAAAAAAGAAAAGGATTTAATTTTTTGGCATCTAGTATTGTGTCAATATTTTATTTAGTTATTCCTTCAACTTTATTTTATCAAATAAGAACACTTTTTGGGTTAAAACATATAATTTTTTTATTAGGATGTGTAATATTTTTTGATTCTTTTTCATATTTTGCGGGGAATTTGTTTGGTAAAAGAAAAATCTGGGAAAGAATTTCCCAGAATAAAACTATTGAAGGATTTCTTGGCGGTTTTTTATCAGTTTTAATTTTTTCAATAATTTTTTCATTTTTTTTCAGGGAAAATACTCTAAAAAATATAATCCCTGGAATTTTTATTTCTTTTTTTGCTTTTTTTGGTGACCTATGGGAATCTATGCTGAAAAGGGAAATGGGTGTAAAAGATTCCTCCAATATTTTACCAGGCCACGGAGGTTTTCTTGATCGTATTGATTCCCTTTTATTATCTATATATTTTTATTTTCTTTATATTGCCAATATAGTTTAATTATAACAGTTCTCTAAATTCTTCCTTGCTATCGGTTCTTTCCCAGGTAAATCCCTCCTCTTCTCTCCCAAAATGCCCATAACAAGCAGTTCTCTTGTAAATGGGTCTCCTTAATTCAAGAAAATCTATTATACCTCTTGGAGTGAGATCAAATCTTTCTCTTATAAACTTAACAATTTTTTCTTCAGGTACTTTTCCAGTATCATAAGTATTTACATATAGAGCAACAGGTTCAGCTACACCTATGGCATAAGCAATCTGAATTTCACAGGTCTCTGCAATTCCTGAAGCAACTATATTTTTAGCAAGATACCTTGCCATATAAGAAGCAGATCTATCTACCTTTGTTGGATCTTTTCCTGAAAAACAACCACCACCATGTCTTGCATATCCACCATATGTATCAACCATAATCTTTCTTCCTGTTAAACCTGTATCTGCTTGTGGTCCACCAATTACAAATCTACCAGTTGGATTTATAAAAATTTTCACATTATCATCCATCATTTCCCTCGGTATAATCTTCTCAATAACAACTTCAATCAAATCCTCCCTTAACTCCTTTATTGAAACATCAGGATCATGCTGAGCAGAAAGAACAATTGCTGTTACCTTATCAGGTTTTCCATCTATGTATCTAACTGTCACTTGAGATTTACCATCAGGTCTCAGATAGGGTAAAGTTCCATTTTTTCTCACATCAGCGAGCCTTTTACAAAGTTTATGGGCAAGCATTATAGGAAGGGGCATAAGTTCTTCAGTCTCATTAATTGCAAAACCAAACATCATACCCTGATCACCTGCACCACCTGTATCAACCCCCATAGCAATATCAGGAGCCTGTGATTGAATAGCAGTAAGAACAGCTACAGTTTCATAATCTAATCCATAAGCAGGATTAGTATAACCAGCTAATTTTATAGTTTCTCTTACAATATCAGGTATTTCAACATAACAATCTGTGGTAATTTCACCAGCAATAACAAACATTCCCCTTGAAGTTAAAGACTCACATGCAACCCTTGCATCAGGGTCTTTTTCAATTATAGCATCAAGAATAGCATCTGAAACCTGATCACAGAGTTTATCAGGATGTCCCTCTGTTACTGATTCTGAAGTAAAATATGAAATGCCTTTAAGTTTTCTCAACTTTTTTAACTCCAATTTAAGAATGGGATTAGAACCCTTTTTAGGGAATTTAATAATAATTAATTTAAAAATGAAAGTTCAAATAAATAATTAAAAAATTGCACAACCTGCAAAAACACAGGTAAAGTCTTCAACTTTTCTTTCAATAGAAACAATTTCTATCTTTTTTATCCTTATTCCTCTGTCATTCATTGCTGTCTCAAGCATCCTTTTAACCTCCTCTATACCCTTTTCTTTTTTATCATAAGAACTCCACTCCATTATCATTCCAATGTCTTTTTCTTTTTCAGGTATTGCAACTCCACATACAGCTGAAATTGTCTCGCCCCTTTTATCAGAAATTAAATAACCATAAGCTATATAAAGAATTGAAGAGGGAACTAAATCAACTTCTTTTTTCTTTTTAACACCTGGTGGAAGAATACTTGAAATTTTTACAAGATTATAGTTTTCTATTTTGGCACTTCTTAAAGCTCTATCAAAAGAAAGAAGTTTAGTTTCTCCTACACCAAATCCTCTTGTTAAAAAATAATTTTTAAACATCTCCTTCCCAGATAAAAGGGGTTTTATCAGTCAAAATCCTTCCTTTGGTATTTAATGATGATTTAAAATATTCAGGTAAAAAGAATATTTTTTTTACATAATCAGGATTTAAAAAATTCAAATACTTAAAAATTTCATTTTCTCTTTTATTTTCTAATCTGTTTAAAATTTCTTTTAAGTTTAGATTTTCTTTAAAGGAAATTACAAATCCCCAAGACATATGAAAAGAGGGTACAAATATCTCATATATAAAAACAGAGGGAAAAATTTCTTTTAAAGTTTTATAAAGTGAAAGAATGAAATCATAATAATATATAACTGTTGACCCAGCCTGGAAAACACTTATACCACCTTTTCTCAATTTTTTATCAAGAATTTTGAAATAATCCTCTGTAAATAAAAGAGCAGATGGTCCACCCTCTATTGGTTCTGTAAGATCTGATATATAAATATCTAAGGAATCATCACTCAAAGACTCTATATCCTCCCTTGCATCTTTAAAAACAATTTCTGCCCTTTCATCATCAAATGAATTTCTATGCCATTCTGGTAAATACACTTTACACAAGTTAACAAATTCTTCATCTATATCACACATTCTAACTTTTTTTACGCTTCTGTGTTTTAAAACCTCCCTTAAAGTCGCACCTTCACCACCTCCTGCTATATATATAAACTCTGGATTTGAATGTAAAAGGAGGGCAGGATGAACAAGTGATTCATGATATATAAATTCATCACATTCAGCACTCTGTATTTTTTCATCAAGAAAAACTGTTTTACCAAGTAAGGAAACCCTTAAAATATCAACTTTCTGAAATTTTGTTTGTCCGGTATATAAAATATTCTCAATTTTATAATAAAAAAGTATTTTATTTAAAAAAGATTCAACATAATATTTATTTTCTATTTTCAATTTTTCTTATCTCCTTTAAAACTGCCCTTACAGAACCAAACCATACTCTTGTAGACATATAAAGGGGAACCTTTTTCTCATCATCAGAAACCCAGATTTCAAGTCCACCCTTTCCACCAAAAATCGCTTCTAGACCTGATTTACCTTTATATTCACCTGATTTTTCCATAAGTAATATAAGTTTTATTGCATCTTTTTCACCAATAAGAGTTTTAAGTTTTTCCTTTTTCTCCACAAGTGTATAAATTTTATAAATCTTTCTATCTGCAAATAAAAGAAGTTTAAGTGTATCTCCGATTTTAAAATTTTCGTTCCTTAATTTATAAAAAATAGATAAAACATCATAAGCACTCTTTTCAATTTTACTCACTTTACCATCTGAGTCATACACTTTTAAGCTATCATAATCAAATTTATACCACATGCTTTTTTTCCATGTTCCCTCATGCAGATTTTTTTCTTGTTTTAAAGGTAAAAAATTAGAATCTGAATAAGTATCAATCCTATCATTAACATAAAAAATGATTGAAAAAAATTTATTTGTATGTCCCTGTGCCTGAAAATGAAAAATAGAATCACATTTTAAAACTCTCAAATAAGCAATTCCAGCCCCAAAAGTGCCATAATAAACATGAAATACAAGTTCCTCTCCTTCTGAAAAAGCAAGACTTAGAAGAAAAAATAAAATCATTCTATCTTAATCATAATCAAACAGATTTAGGTGGAGCTTTTGGAACTTTATCTTTATTTGGTCCTTCAGGATAGGGAGGAACAATATTATTTCCCCTTTTGTCTTTTAACAAACCAAAAGTTTTCTTTAATATCAATCTTTTTAAAAGTTGAATTGCAAGAGCTGGGTCAACACCCTTTGGACAGGCTTTTGAACATCCACCAGCAAAATGACAGTTTAAAACACCATGGCTTTTGGAAACAATTTTAAGCCTTTCAGAAAAGCCTTCATCTCTTGAATCAATACAGTATCTATAAGCCTGAGCAAGTACATAAGGTTCTAAAAAATCTTCATCAGTTGAAGATACAGGACAGGAAGAAATACAGAGACCACACTGAATACAATAACTGAATTGCAGATATTCAAGTAGTTCAGAAGGGGTTTGTTTATATTCTCTTTTTGGGTTTTCCTGTTCTTTTTCATCTTTTCTAATTAAATAGGGTTTAATTTTTTTATGTTTAATAAAGGCACTCTGTAAATCTGGAACAAGGTCTCTAATTAAAGTTAAATTTGGAATTGGTTCAACCTTAATTTTTCCATTTTCAACAATTTTCTTAATCTGAGTATGACAGGCAAGCTCTGGTTTTCCATTTATAATCATTCCACATGAACCACATATTCCCATTCTGCAGGAAAACCTTAAACTTAAAGTTGGATCAAGATTTTCTTTTATATAAAGTAAAACATCAAGAACAGTCATTCCCTCTTTAACTTCTATTTCATATTTATCAAAACCATTTTTCGCAAGCTCAGGTATATATCTCTTGATGATAAATTTAACTTTCATTATACCCCTCCTGCTTTTATTGTTGTATATGTCCCAAAGATAAATAGAAATATTCCTAAAATCCAGAAAATATAAACAACTATTTTTTCATATCTTTTACCAAAATCTGTTTCAATTAGTATATTCTTGAGTCCGTAAAAACCATGAAATAAAGCGAAGAATAAAAATAAGATATAAAGGGTGCTAAAAGTAACATTCCTTGCCCTTTCTAAAACACTCTCCCATTCAAGAGGATCTCTTCCATAACCAATTTTTTCTATTAACTTATAAAAATGCATCATAAATATATGTCCTAAAAGTAAAACAAAAAGAATTAAACCTGCGAGGTAATGTAAAACCCAGTATCTTGCTTTCATTCTTACCTCCTATTTAAAAATAAAAAACTCCTTGAATCCAAAAATTATATAAATAAAAAAAACTATCATTAAAAAATATAAAAATACTCTTGGTCTTTTTAAAGAAGATGCAACATAGGGATATTCTGGTCTTTTTGGTTTTCCTAAGAGAAAACCGAATTCTGTAATAAAAAGCCTTAAACCATTTATTGCATGAAATCCAACTACAAGAACAAGTAGATACTCAAGAAAATGAACCAGGTTATGATAAAAACCTTCACCAATTGACCCTACCATTTTCATTGCACTTATCCAGGCATCCTTTCCAAAAGCTCTTGAACCAACAACTATAACATGAAGGCATAAATAAAGAATCAGTAAAATTCCTGTAAATCTGTGAAAACTAAAAAGCCATCTTTCAAAATTCGCCTTTTTTTCAGGCAAAAACCATGCTTTAATTCCTTTAAAATTCTTTTTCATTTAATTCCCTCCTTTTAATATTTTCTCTCTTCAGGTTTCCAGTAAGTTATATTTACAGGGATATATTCTATTCTCACACCATCTTTTTCATCTTTATAAGCCAAAGTATGTTTCAAAAATTTCTCATCATCCCTTTTCGGAAAATCAATTCTTGCATGTGCTCCCCTTGATTCCTCTCTTTTTAAAGCTGAAACTGTAACCACCTCAGCAACATTAAGCATATTTTCAAGTTCTAAAGCATTTATAAGCTCAGTGTTATAAACCTTACTTTTATCCACCAATTTTATATACTTATATTTTTCTTTCAATTCCTTAATTTTTTGTAAAGCTTTTTCAAGTCCTTCTCTATCTCTAAAAACTCCCACATGGGTATCCATTGTTTTTCTTAATTCTCTCCTTATTTCATATAAATTTTCAGAACCCTTTTTCCCTAAAAGCTTATTGAAAACTCTGTCATATTCATCCTTTACAATATCTTCCATTTTTTGTGGCTCCTCAGCTTCTTTTAAATATTCAATTGCCTTTTCACCTGTTATTGCTCCCCAGACAAGGCATTCTGCTGTAGAATTTGTACCCAATCTATTTGCACCATGCAGAGACAAGCAGGCAACTTCACCTGCTGCCCAGATATTTGAAGTTCCATAAACCTTTCCATCAATATCACAATGTATTCCTCCCATTGTATAATGCTGGACAGGTCTCACAGGAAGAGGTTTTTCAATTATATCTATACCCACATATTTTATTCCGACTTCTCTTACAAGAGGTAATCTTTCCAGTAATCTTTCTTTTCCAAGATGAGTTAAATCAAGATGAATATAATCCAATCCATCAGGACCTTCAAAACCTCTTCCCTCTCTTATTTCTGTCATCATAGACCGGGATACTATATCTCTGGGAGCAAGTTCCATCATTTTAGGTGCATATTTTTCCATGAATCTTTCACCTTTATTATTTTTTAGATATCCACCCTCACCCCTTGCACCCTCTGTTATGAGAATCCCCGAAGGAACAAGACCCGTTGGATGAAATTGCATAAATTCCATATCCTTGAGAGGTATACCTTCCCTGAAGGCAAGTGCGTAACCATCTCCTGTTACACTGTGAGAGAATGTTGTAAAAGCATAAATTCTTCCAGCTCCTCCTGTTGCTATTATACAGGCTTTACCGTAAAAACAAGCCATTTCACCGCCACTCATATTGTAGGCAACACACCCATGAAATTTACCATCCTTAATTAAAAGTTTTGTAACAAAATATTCATCAAATCTATCCCAATTATCATATTTCTGTAATCTGTTATAAAGGGTATGCATTTCAAAAAATCCTGTTTTATCTTCTGCAAAAACAGCTCTTGGGTAAGAATGCCCTCCAAATGGTCTTTGATTTATTCTCCCATCTTCCCTTCTTGACCATGGGATTCCCCAGTGTTCAAGTAAATAGATTTCTTCAATTATTTTCTCAACAAATCTGAAAACAACATCCTGATCAGCAAGAAAATCAGAACCTTTAACTGTGTCCCATGCATGTAAAAGGGGAGAATCTCCATCAGCTTGATTTATAGCAGCCCCGGTCCCCCCCTCTGCACAAACACTATGAGAACGGATTAACTGAACTTTTGAAATTAAAGCTATCTTAACTTTACCATCTGATTTTCTTGAAGCCTCAAGAGCTGCTCTTAATCCAGCAAGACCAGAACCTAAGATAATCAAATCGTAGTAATGGACTTCCATTTAAAAATATTAATTAATAAGGGATTTGGACCCTAAGGGTAAGGTAAATTTTAGGAAAAATAAAAATTAAATTTCAAATTATACTATTTTTAAGAATTTTTATAAACCCCCGGCGGGATTTGAACCCGCAACCTCCTGGTCCGAAGCCAGGCGCTCTTTTCCTTTTGAGCTACGGGGGCATAAGGTGGGCGAGGGGACTCGAACCCCCAACCTCTGGAGCCACAGTCCAGCGCTCTAACCAGTTGAGCTACGCCCACCATTTGAATATTTATTTAATTATATATTATAATATACTTGTTTTTAAAAAGGTTCAAATCCATTTAAAACCGAGAAAAAAAATGAATATAGGTTTTCAAGAAATATTATTAATTTTTTTAATTATTTTACTTCTCTTTGGGGCTAAAAAATTGCCAGAACTTGCAAGAGGTCTTGGAACCGCTTTAAAGGAGTTTAGAAAAGCCTTAAGAGAAACTGAAGATTCTATTAAAGAAATAAAAGAAGATACTGAGAAAAATACTAAGGAAGAAAAAAAAATTTTAAATTAAACTCTTATCCTCGCATCTGCAATAAAGGCTCCTTTTCTCTTTTCAAATACAAAAACAGGATTTAAATCCATTTCTTTTATTTCAGTAGCAAATTGAGAGAGAAAAGAAAGTCTCAATATAAAATCCTTTATTTTCTCAATATCCCGCTCCTTTTCACCTCTTACACCTTTTAAAAATGGATAAAACTTTATTTCTCTTATCATATCATCAGCTTCTTCCACTGAAACAGGACTTAGTCTGAAGGTTACATCCTTAAAAACCTCCACAAAAATTCCTCCGAGCCCAAATAATAAAATATGACCGAACCTTTCATCCTTTTTTAAACCAAGAATTATTTCCTTAAAATCACCTTTAACCATTTTCTGGATGATAACTTTTTCATAATTTTTAATTTTTTTCTTGAATCTTTCTTTCATTTTTCTATAAGAATTTAAAAGTTCCTTTTCATCTTTTATATCAAGAATCACTCCACCTTCATCCATTTTATGAACAACTTCTCCTGAGGCAATTTTTAAAACACAGGGAAACCCGATTTTTTTGATTTTTTTTATTAAATCCTCTTCATTAAAAGCCCTTTTCCATGGCAAAAGCTCAAAACCTGCTCTTTCAAGAATTTCAAAACATAAATCAAGATCAATAAAACCTTTACCTTTATTTTTCTTTAAGTACTCCTTAATACTTTGATCCAGTTCAAAATTCCTATATGTTTCCTTTCTTTCCTTTATAAAATTAGAATATTTAAGGGAATGAGCCAGAGCCCTTGCTGCCACATCAGGAAATCTATAAAATGGAATACCCTCTTCTCTCAAAATATTTACACCTTTTTCTACATCCACAACACCCATTAAAACAGTCACAAAAGTTTTTTCTTTTCTTTTTGCATAATTTGAAATAACCCTTGCAACTTTTTCTATATCAATCATTCTCTGCGGCGCCATTAAAAAATAAACAGCATCAATATTTTTATCCTCATAAAGCGCCTTTACTGCAACTTCAAATTTTTCAGCATCTGCTTCAGCAAGTAAATCTACGGGATTTTTTAAAGAAGCATGTGGAGATACAAAGGGTTTAATTTTATTTTTTGTCTCCTCTGAAAGTTCATTTACTTTTAAACCATTTTCAATTAAAGCATCGGTTGCAACAATTCCAGGTCCTCCTGCATTTGTAACTATTCCAACACTATTTCCCTTTGGATAAGGTTGAGAAGCAAAAAGTGAAGCATATTCAAAAAGTTCTAAAGGAGAACTAACTTCAATAACTCCTGCCTGTTTAAAAACTGTTCTATAAACAAGTGGTTCTCCTGCAAGAGAACCAGTATGAGAGGAAACAGCTCTTGCACCCTCAGGACTCATTCCAGCTTTTAAGGCTAAAATTGGTTTTTTCTTAGACACCCTTTTTGCAACTTCAATAAACTTTCTTCCGTTTTTTAATTCTTCAATATACATCAGAATAACTTTAGTTTTATCATCATTTCCAAGATATTCAAGAAGTTCAACTTCATCTATATCAACTTTATTACCCATACTTATAACCTTTGAAAACCCAATACCCCTTGATTTTGCAAAATCAAGAATCGCCACACAGATTGCTCCACTCTGTGATATAAAAGAAATTTCACCTTCCTTTGGCATATCACTTGCAAAATTTGTTGTAAATCTTACTTCTGGATCAGTATTAATCACACCTATACAGTTGGGACCTAAAATTCTTATTCCCCTTTCTTTTGAAATTTTTTCTATTTCCTTTTCAAGTTTTTCTCCCTCAGGACCTGCTTCTTTAAAACCTGCACTTATTATAATAGCAACTTTTATTCCTTTATCAGAACAGGCTTTT
Source organism: candidate division WOR-3 bacterium (assembly GCA_039803925.1). Lineage (NCBI taxonomy): Bacteria > Pseudomonadati > Caldifarciminota > Caldifarciminota bacterium. Next base: position 141,468 of record JBDRZL010000002.1, read on the forward strand.
AAAACTTCAGGAACATATAAAGAAGGGACAAGAATAACTGCAAGTTCTGGAATATCGGGAACATCCTCTATTTTTTTATAACATTTATTTCCTAAAATACTTTCAGCATTTGGATTAACAATATAAATAGTCCCCTTATAACCTGAAAGTATCATATTTTTTAAAGTCACATATCCTACACTTCCTTCTTTTCTTGAAGCTCCTATTAAAAGAACACTTTTAGGGTTTAAAAGAACCGAGAGTTCTTTCATACCCACCCTCCCTCCTTGTAATTTCTCTTCCAAGCAAAAATAAATAATCAGATAATCTATTAAGAAATTTTAAGACAACTTTAGCTGATTTAAATTCATCAAGAAGAGCAGCTACACTCCTCTCAGCTCTTCTTGAAACAGCTCTTGCTAAATGAAAATATAAAGATGCCAGATTTCCTGATGGTAGGATGAACTCTTTAAGGGGTCCCAAACTCTCACTTAATTTATAAATTTTTTCTTCCATTTCCTTAAGAATATTTTCATTCAATTCTGGACCTTTTTCTTCTTCAGGAATAATAAGCTGAGCCCCTGCAATAAAGATAAGTTTTTGAAGTTTTTCAACTTCCTCTTTTAAATCTTGATCCTGAGAGTAGAAGTAACAGAAACCCAGAAGTGAATTTAATTCATCTAAATCTCCAAGCGCATGGAATATTTTAGAATCTTTTCTTTCTAATTTGTTTTTCCAGTAAGAAGAAAAACCCTCGTCCCCCTTACCTGTGAAAACCTTTGTAATTCTCAATTAGAAAGTTCGTTTTCTGAATACACAGATACATAGACTCTATTCTTTTTCCTTTCAAATTTTACAAACCCTTCTTTTAAAGCAAATAAAGTATCATCTCCTCCTCTTTTAACATTCCAGCCAGGCCAGAATCTTGTGCCTCTCTGCCTAACAAGTACTTCTCCAGCTTTAACAAACATTCCATCCCATCTCTTTATTCCCAGGTATTTGGAATGAGAATCCCTTCCGTTTTTTGATGAACCCATTCCTTTTTTATGTGCCATTTTTCTACCTCCTTTTAAATTTCAATTTTCTCTATTTTAACCTCTGTAACCTTCTGCCTGTGTCCTTTCTTTCTCCTGTAATTTTTCTTGGGTTTCATTTTAAAAACAATTACTTTTTTTAACTTTTTCAAAGGATTCAAAACCCTTGCTTTCACCCTTACATTCTCAAGATAAGGTGAACCTATTTTATATTTTCCATTCTCTTTAAGTAAAAGGACCTTATCAATAACAATTTCATCCCCTTCTTTTACATCAGGAAGAAGGGGAACTAAAATTCTTTTTCCTTCTTTCACAAAGAATTGTTCTCCTTTAAATTCAATAATTGCCCACATATTTTCTCCTTTCAATTTTTATTAATTATTAATTTTAATTTAAATTTTTCAAAATTTCAAGTTTTTATAGAATACCATAACATTTTAGACTGATAAGGATTATTAATATATGTTTTTAAAAAATAAAAGAAGGGGAGAAAAATTATTTAAAGATTTATGGGATTTACATTGAACTTTTCTGGCTCAATAAGATTACAAGAAATAACTCCTACAAAATGTTCCTTTATAGTCCTTTTTAAACCTCTAAACATAAAAATTTACTTCTTAAATTTAATAGGAGATTTTTCAATAATTTCAGGCAATTTTTTCTCAATTATTTTTATAATATCTTCTTCACTTATAAAGAAAAAAAATTTAAAAATTCATTATTTTAATCTTAGGTTTTTATTATAAACTCTGTTCCTTTACCTTCCTCTGAATTTACAGAAATTTCAAATCCATGACTTTCTATAATCCTCTTTACTGTAAAAAGACCAAGTCCTGTTCCACTTTTCTTTGTTGTAAAATAAGGCTCGAAAATTCTATCTAAATTTTCCCTCTTTATACCTATTCCGTAATCTTTTACCTTTATCATTAATCTCCCCTTTTCTTCAAAAACTTCTATATCTATCCTTCCACCCTCAGGCTGAGCCTCTATAGCATTTCTTATCAGATTCAAAAAAACCTTTTCCATCTGATTCAAATCAAAAAATAACTCTTTATTTAAACCTTTTATAACTACCTCAATTTTATTATCTTTTAAATCCCCTTCAATTTTTTTAATAACACTTTCTATAAAATCCTTTACTTTTACCCTTTCTTTTTTAAGATAAAAAGGTCTTAATAAATTCATAAATTCTTCAATAGAATTAGTTAAAGAATTTAAAGCTTTTTCAAACTCAGGATAATCCTCCTTTATTTTATCCTTTAATCTGTATGATATTAATTTCAGGGAATTTAAGGGATTCTTTATTTCATGAGCAAAACTTGATAAAATCCTCAAAATACCCTCCTCTTCTCTCTTTTTCTCACTTTCTTTAAATAATTCCATAAACTCATTGATCTTTAAAAAAATTATAAAATCATTATCTCTTTCCGCAAAATAATAATCTTCATTTAATCTACATAAAATCTGCCTTTTATCCTTAAAATCCAAATTTGACAAATTAAGTTCTTTGCCATAAACTTTTTGCAATTTATTATTTTCTATTTTATAAATGGAGTAATCTGACAAAATTAAAGATGGAAAATATTTAAATCTCTCATAAAAACTTAAAATAAATAAAAGAAGGGAAAATAAAAATAAAAAAACTCCTGATATAAGTATAAGGTTAATAACAAAAATCCTGTTTCTAAACCTGTCAAGTGAAATACCAAGCCGGAGAATACCGATAGGAGTATTTCTGAAAAAAAAAGCTTTTAAAACCTCAATTATCTCCTCTTCATAAATTTTTCTTTTCTGTATAAGAATCCTATTTTTATTTATTATTTTATCAATCAAATCCCTATCATTAATCGGCTCAATATTTTTTGAAGAAAAAACAGTTTCACCACTTGACTCAAGAGAAATATATTCTATTTTTTCCTCTTTACTTAATTTTTCAAGCATTTTCTTTAATCCTGATTCAGTCTTTTTCTCTTTAAGATCTCTTATATCTTTTATCATTAGAATGTAATAATTTCCTTTATCTAATAAATAAAAAAGGGAATCACCCTCTATTGACTCAATCCTTCCCTTCTCAAAAACTTTTTTTTCTATTACAGAATTTTTCTTTCTACCTGTTGAGGAAATTACCCTTAAATTTTTATCTAAAATTGTTATTTCATAAAAATTATTCACAAGAGCTATTTTCAAAAGAGAATCTTCCTTTAAATCCGGAGCTAAAAAATCAGATAAATTATCAAGATTTTTATAGTAAAGTTCATCAATAAAGTAAGAGGCATTTAAAATTGATTCAAAAGAAGGCTCAAAAAGACTTATAAGTTCCTCAGCCTCTTTTTTTATTTCTAAATTCTCTTTAATCTTTAACAATAAAGAAAGAATTAACAAAACAAGAGAGAAAAAAATAAAGACAAAAGATAATCTTAAAACTTTCATTAATTAATTTAAAAAAATTTAAAAAAATATCAAACTTTTATTTTTCTTTTGCTTCTTCTGCCTGATACTTTGAAGGACACTGGGTTAAAAGGAAATGTGCTTTAAAAAGGTTATCTGCCTTATAATAAACTCCTTCAACAACAACCTGTGCCTCAGGCTGAAAGAGCATATCAGGTGCCGTTCCTTTGTATATAACCTTGATCTTATTTTCATTATTACCAATTTCAAATTCTACAATATTACCCTTTTTATTCACAGTTCCGGGGACAACCTTACCCTGCAATCTTATTGTCTTTCCGTCAACATAGGGATTTTTTTGGAAAAATTCTTCAACTGTATAGTAATAAACCCAAGTTTTTTTCAAACCTGTAAAAATTAAATAAAGAGTTCCAAGGAAAAATAAAAAAGTTATTATCCCAATTTTAATCTTTTTATTTTTCATAGTTATAATTATAAACATATTTTCTTATTTTTTCAAGAATTCTTAAATATTTAACCCTCAAGGTATTCTCATTAATGGAAAGGATTTCAGAAATCTCTTTGAATTTTAAATTTTCATAAAATCTAAGAATAATTATTTCTCTTTCTTCTTCCTCTAAATTTTCCAATATTTTTTTAACAAACTCTATCTTTTTTATTTTATCGACTGGGTCTTCACATTTAAAATCAAAAATTTCCTCATTTAATTCTACAAACTTTAATTTTTTTTCTTTTCTTTTTAAATCTATTAATCTGTTTCTTGCCATTTTCAAAAGATATGCTTTTATATTTTCCAAATTTTTTAATCTATCAAATAATTTCCAGAATTTTATAAAAACATCCTGCAAAATATCTTCTGCTTCTTCTCTTGAAAGGGAGAGAAACAAAAGATAAGAATAAACATCTTTACTGAATTTTTTATAAATTATTTCAAATTCCTTTTCCTTATTCAAAATTCTTTAAACTATTTTTAACTTTTTATTCCAAGTCTTGAAACAAAAAGAATTCCAATACCAATAGTAAAAACAAGATATAAATTAAAAAAACAAAAGGAAAAAACAAAAATCTCTAAAAGCGTATATAATAAACCTTCTCCATCTAAAGATAAAACAAGAGATAAAATAAGTGAGAGCATCAAAAAATAAAGCAATGCTACTATAATAGGAATAAAATCATTTTTATAATTTATTTTAAACCTCTGAAGTATAATCCTTCCCAGGGATATAATAACAGGTGAAGAACCGTATAATAGAAAAAGAGGAGTTGAAATAAGTATAAAAAGTGCAAGGGGTATACCGAGAATTGTAAGAACAAGAAAAATTAAAAAAGGAAAATAAAAAAGCTGAAATAATAGACCTATTCCCAGGGATTTCCATAAATTTAATTCCAGTTCCTTAGTCATATTTTCCACAGTACCTGGAAAGGCTAATTTAACAATAAAAACTAAAAAACCAAAAATTATCACAAATGAGAAAAATATAAGAATTTTTTTTGGAAACTCTGAAAAAAATTTACTTTCTTCTTTTTCACTTTTTCCCACTTTTTCTTCCTCTTTTTCTGTAAGTGTATCTCTTTCAACTTCTTTTTTCAATTCTACTTTTTTCTCTCCCTCTGTTACATAAATCCCTTTTACAAATAGCTTAATCAACTTTAAAGGAGAAAGTAAAGGACCAAGACCTAAATTAACTTTTTCTCCTTCAATACTTGCTTCTTTAGATATATCTAATTTACCCCCAACCACCGCGAGATCCCCTTTAATTAATGCACCCTTTAGAACTTTAACATCTCCCAATACAACTGCCATATCGCCTTCTATTAAGCCTTCAATTTCTACATTTCCATTAATAACCGCAAGATCCCCTAAAATACCTCCCTTAACTTCAAGATCTTTGCCAATAACCGAAAAATCACCTTTAACAGTATCATTTTTTTCAACAATCACTTTATCCTCAAGTTCAGTGTAATTTTTTTGAGCATTAAAAATTAAATAAATAAAAAGTAAAAACATTTTTACACCATTAAAGTTTTTATAGGGTTTGAACCTTTTTTAAAAAATATAAGATATAAAACAGTTAAAAAAAGAAAGAAACTTAAAAATAAAGGTATTAAAAAATATAAGAATCCATTTAAAAGTGTAGGAAATAAAGGCTTAAACTTTATAAAGAAGAAAAGTAATTTTTCAAGCAAATTTTTTATGTTAATTATTGAAAGCAAAAAATTTATAAAAAGGGTGATAAAAATATTTTTGATTATAAAAAAGAAAAAATTAATTAACAAGGAAAAGGATAACATATAAAAAAAGAGTGTTCTTACAAAAACTTTTTCAAATCTGATTCTTTTTTTAATAGCAAGAAAAGCTTCCTCATCCGGTTCTAAATTCTTTAAATCTTCAAAACTCTTATGTAAAAAATCTGAAATATTAAAAAAGGATTTACAGAAACTACAACCATAAATATGCTCCCAATCCTCTTTTTCAAGAGTTTCTTTCAAAATCCATTGATTTAATCTTTCACATTCCATATTTAATAAAACGAAATAAATTTTAAAATTTGTTACATTAATTCTATTTTATGTTCAGAAAAAATATCATATATAAAGGAAAAATCATAATTTTCAGGACCTATTATAGTTCCACATAGGTTTTCATAATCATAAAAATTTCTTATAAATTCAAACAATTCTTCCTTATTTGTTTCTAAAATTTTATTTAAGGTATCGTAAAGGTAAGAAGGTTTAAGTTCATAATATAAGGCAGAGAGTAAAATATTTGTGATTTGGGAATAGGTTTCAATTTCTCTTGGTATGGAACCCTTGAAAAAACCTTTTGCTTCTTTCAATTCCCTTTCCTTTACCCCTTTTAATTTAAATTTTTTGATTTCATCAATTAAAATTTTCATTGCCCTTTCAAAATTTTCTGTTCCTGTCTGGAAGTAATAATAAAAGGCACCTTTAAAAGGATCAAGGTTATTAAATTTTGAATAAATCGTGTAAACAAATCCAAGTTCATTCCTAATCTTTGAATAAAGTCTTGAAGCAACTGCTCCTCCACCTAGTATATAGTTAGAAAGAATTAACTTATGGTAATTCTTATCCTTTCTGTTTAAAGAATATTGTCCAAGTCTTACAAATACCTGATTAACTTTCTTTTTAATTAAAAAAATTTTCTTATCCACTTTATCCTTTTTAAATTCTGGGTAATTAAGATTAAACTCATCTAAGTTTTCAAAAAAATCTTCAAACTTTTTAAGAAATATGTCTAAATCAATAGAACCTGTACCCGCTATGAAAATTTTTCTTTTCAAAACTTTTTCTCTGTAAAATTCTTCAATATCTTTTTTTTCTATTGAATTAATACTCTCTATGTAACCTTCAAGGGGATGTGATAAGGGTGTATTTTCGTATAAAACTTCATAAAATTTTTTTGATACAAAAGTTTCAGGATCTTCTTCGTCTTGTAAAATTTCTGAAATTATTCTATTTTTTTCTTTTTCAATTTCTTCTTCTTTAAAAGGAGGATAGAAAATTAATCCCCTTATAAATTCAACTATCTTCTCAAAAAATTTATCCTCTGAAAGGATTTTTATAGAGAGCATATTTTTTGAACTTGTAATGTTAAACTTGGCTCCAATATTATCAAAAAATTCCCTTATCTTAAAGGAAGAAAATGTATCATAACCCTTATCAATAAGACTTGAAGTAAGATAAAATAAACCTTCTTTACCTTTTGGATCTAAATAGCTTCCTGAACAGAATCCTATCGCAAAAGAAATTAAAGGTAACTCATCATTTTTTACATAATAAACTTTTATTTTATTTGATATTTCACCTTTATAAACTTTCTCTAACATAAAATTAAATAATTTGCCCTTTCTTTTTTAATATATTTTCTTGCTGTCTCAATTATTTCATCCTTATTAATTTGTTCCACTTCATCAAGATAGGTAAAAATCCTGTCAAACATATCATTCAGCTCAAAATGGGATACAATCTGACCCCTACCGGATGTACTCTGCATTCTATACAAAAATTCAGAAGATAACATATTTTTAACTTTCTGGACTTCTTCATCTTTAAGGTCTCCTTTTATTATTTTCTCCACCTCATTCCAGAAAATTTCTATAACATTATCAAAGTCAGCATCTTTGTTTAATATTGCGTAAAATATAAAAAGACCCATATCAATTTTTTCTTCACAGAAAGTGGAAACTTCATGACATAGATTTTTTTCAAGGACTAAAATATTTTCAAGTCTTGAACTCTCCATTCCGCCAAGTAAAGCTGAAAATAAGCTTAATTTGATAAAATCTGGGTGACTGAAGGGAACTGAATGAAAACTTATACCAAGTATTTTTAAAAAATCCTTTTCCCTTATCACCATCTTTCTTTCAAAATTCTGTTCCGGTTCATAAAATATCTTTCTTTCAATTTTATTATTCTTCTCAATTTTTGAAAAATTTCTTTTTAAGGATTTTAAAACTTCCTTTTCTTCAAATCCACCTGTAATAACAATAAAAGCATTAGAAGGTGAATAAAATTTATCATACCATTTTTTTAAATCCTTTTTTGTAATATTTAGGATATCCTGTTCAAAACCTATTACCGGGTACCTGTAAGGGTGAATTGTATAAGAGAGAAGGGAAAAATTTTCCCAAAACTTGCCAAAGGGTGAATTCTCTATCCTTTCTTTTCTTTCCTCAATAACAACATTTTTTTCTGCTTCAAACTCCTCAAAGTTTAAATTTAACATTCTATCAGATTCCATTTCAATAACTTTGAAAATAGCATCTTTTGGAACAGTTTCATAATAAAAAGTAAAATCTTCTGTTGTAAAGGCATTATCAATTCCACCCATCTTTTGAATTATTTTTGAAAATTCTTCTGGTTTTAATTTTTTTGTTCCTTTAAACATCATATGTTCTAAAAGATGGGATATACCTCTTTTCCCTTCAATTTCATCCCTTGAACCTACTTTATAAACAATATAGAAACTAACAATTTCTCTTCTCATGGGTATAAGTAAAATCTTTAAACCGTTATCAAGAAAATATTTTTTTACTTCAAATTTTATTCTCATTTTTAAACCAAAGATTTTAAAAAATTATAAAGTTTTTCTGCAATTACCTCATAGGTAAAATTCTCCTTAACCCTTTTAAAACCCTTTCTTATAAGCTCATCTCTCAGGGTTTTGTCAAGATATAACCTTTCCATACATCTAAAAAGTTCTTCTGAATCACCTTCTTTAAACAAAAGACCTGCATCTCCTATTACCTCAGGAATCGCACCTGAATCAGAACCAATAACTGGAACACCTCCTGCCATTCCTTCTACTAAAACTCTACCAAACTGCTCCTTCCACCCTTTTCCTGTAAGAGAAGGAAGAATAAGAAAATCAATTGATTTATAAACTGAATAGACCTCTTCATGAGATATATAAGGTAACATGTAAAAATTAACTTTTTTTGATATTAATAGATTTTTAATATTTACCCTCTCTTTACCCTCACCAACTAAAAGAAGTGTACCCTTTTTATATTTTTTATAGAATTTTTCAAAAGCATCTATCAAAAGATAAACACCTTTAATTTTTATGAGTCTCCCAATATAGGCAAATATTGGTTTTTCTAAAGTTTCTAAAATTTCAATTTTTTTAGATTTATTAAATTTAAAAGGGTCTACTCCAAGGTAAAATCTAAAAATTTTTTTATTGTAACCCCATTTTCTTAAAACTACTTCTGCCTCCTTTGAAAGTGCAAGTGCCCCTTTTGATCTCTTAAAAACATAATTTTGCATTTTTCTAATTGGAGTTGGAAAATTTTTATAAATATTCTGAGCACTGAAAAATACAAAGGGCACTTTTTTAAAAAGAAGGGAGAATTCAAAGGTTGAAGTTGAGTAACTTTCTTCAAGAAAAATAACAAAATCAGGTTTTTTTAACTTTATCTCTTTTAAATAAAAGGAAAAAAAGAATTGAAATTGAATATTTTTTAAAAAAAACCAATTTAAAGGTATAATCTCAACACCTTCTTCAACTATTTTTTTCCTCAATAAAGGTTTTTCACCAAGATCACCCCTCCATGTATGGGGAACAAAAATTTTAATATTTTTTATATATTTTCTTAAATAAAAGAATTGTTCCCTATTTCTCCTATGTAAGGATGCGTGATTAAAAATAAAAAGGCTCTCTATTACTCTGTTATTATATTTGGGGTTATAAATATCACAATTTCCCTTTCTTCAACAGAACCTGTTCTTCCACCAAAAAGAGCTCCAATCAGAGGTATATTTTTCAATATAGGAATACCACTTGAGGCTCTTGATCTTTTAGTACTTACAAGACCACCTATAACAGCTGTTTCACCGTTACCAAGCAAAACCCTTGTCTCAGCCTCATTTGTAAGAATTGTAAGCTGTCCTGTAGGAGTTGGCTCACCTGCCTGAGACACCTCAGTCTTTAAGTCAAGAGTTACCTGGTTCTGGGAATTTACATGTGGTGTAACTTCAAGTTTTATACCAACATCTACAAGCCTTGTTATTGGGTTACCACCAACATCAGTAGTTATAAAGGGTATTTTAACTCCACCAATTATTTTTGCTTGTTTGTTATCAGTAACAGTAATTTTAGGAGAGGATATAACTCTCGCAAATTCTTCAGACTCAAGAGTGGCAAGTATTGTAAAAAGGTCAGTTTGAGGTGATAAATAACCAACAGTAAATCTTAAACCAGGAGCTGCGGGTAAAGTTACAGCTCCAGCTTCAGCAAAACCGGTTCCTTCTGGTCCAGGTTCAGAAGGAGATTCACTTGGATTCCTACCAATATAACCTTGCTGTGAAGGGATTCCCTGGACTATTCCAGTATATCTTCCTCCCCATTTTATTCCAAGTTCTTTTAACTTTCTTGTATTAATCTCAACAATCCTTGCTTCTATTGCGACTTGTGGTGTTTTTACATCAAGAGATTTAATAATCTGCTCCACTTTTTGCTGTATATCCTCAATATCAGTTACAATAACTGAATTTGTATGTTCATCTTTTTCTATTCTGCCTCTCTCTGTTAAAAGTTTTTGAAGTGATGTTGAAACCTCATCAGGTTTTGTAAATTCAAGCTTATAAATTCTTGTTACAAGAGGTTTTAAAAGCTGTGCTTCCTGTTCAGCCTTCCTTCTCTCTATTTCTTCCCTTTTTAGCTTATCAGGAGGAGCAATTCTCAAAACACCATTTTCTTCAACATAAGATAATCCAACTGTTTTCAAAACAAGTTCAAGAGCAGTCCTCCATGGTATATTGTTAACCATAACAGTAACCTTTCCTTTTACATCAGTTGTATAAACCACATTTAAACCAACATATTCAGCAATACCATTAATAACAGTAACTATATCTGCATTTTCAAGATTAAGTGAAATTCTCGATTCACCCGGTTTAATAGGAGAAGGTACAGTAGAAGTAACAGTTTTTTCTTCAATTTCAGCCGTGAATTCAGGTTTTCCTTCCTTTAAGGTAAAAATACCTTCAGAACCACCCGTATTTAATAGATAAAAAGAAATTCCCTCAGATGTTCTTACATCATAACTTTCAAAGGTAGAAGTGGTATATAAAAAAATTCTTGTCAAAGCAACACGTTGAAAGGTTTCAAGTGTAATTTTATCGATTCCTGCCCTATTTATTACATAGGAACCAGGTGCAATCATTGTTTTATTGGTATGAATATCAAGAGCTATAACATTTGAAGTTGGTTTAAATACTGTATAAGAAACATCTTCTGGAACAAGTATAGTAACTATAGTATTTGTCCCCTCACCCTGTATTCTTATATCACTTATTTGAGCAAATAAAGAAAATACAAGAATTAAATTTAAAATAAATTTATACATTTAAAACCTCCTTTTATCCTTGATCAGCAAAATCAGAAACTTCTAAGGTTATTTCAAGACTAACTGGATCAAGAATTTTACCTGAATAATACTCATGGGAATAAAAAGTATATCTTGCCTTTAAATATAAAACCTCAGGATTCCTATTTTTCCAAACATTATAAAAAGGGTTATACATTTCCTTTATATAGGAAGGAAGAAGAGGTAAAGTAAGGGTGAGTGGAGAGTTCTTTTTTAATTCTACAGGTAAGACATATTTCAAATGTGAATAAGTCGGAATAGAAACATTACCTTGATAAGGAGGAGCAACATTAAATGAAATCTTTTTTGGGGGTGATTGGGACATATCATAAAATTCAATATTAAGACTATCAATACTTAAAATCGGAGAATAACCTTCTTCACTTGTATTATGAGCATCAAAGGTAAAAGTGGCTGAAAGAGTATCATAAGGGAAAAAATAAGTTGAATCCTGTTCATTGAAAGAAACAATATCAATTCCAAGACTATAACTGGAAACCGAAACCCTTAAAAGATAAATCCCTTCTCTTTCTTTACATGAATAAAAAAACATAATAGTCATAAGGAGGACTAAAATCCTCTTCACAATTTCCTCCATTTTTTCAAAAGGATTTGAACCATTTTTAAACCTTTTTATTATATAGCAAAAATTTTAATTTGTCAACTTGAATTTTTAGAAAAAAATCTTTATTTTTTATTATCTTAAAATAATGAAAAAAATTTATGTAAAAGATTTAATAAAAACAGAAGGAAGTTTTGAAGATATATTTTATTTGCACTCCCTTAAAAACTTGTCAGGTAAAAAGGGAGATTATATTGAACTTGTAATATCTGACAAAACAGGAGAATTAAAGGCTTACCTTTTTGATTTGAATGTTATTTTGGAAGAGGGAATATATAAAGTAAAAGGAGAAATAGGAGTATATAAGGAGGAAAAAAGAGTAATAATAAAGGAAGCTGAAAAAGTTGAAATAAATGAATTAATAAAAAAGGAATTTATTCCTACATCAACGATTCCAAAGGAAATTCTTAAAAAGGAAATCTTAAAAGAAATAGATTCTCTCAATAACATCTTTTTAAAGGAATTACTTTCAAAAATATTTAAAGGAGAATTTCTTGAAAATTTCCTTGAAGCACCAGCTGCAGTTAAATACCACCATGCTTATTTAGGAGGACTTGCTGAACATACACTTAATGTAGTAAAAATAGTAAAAGCCATTTCGGAATGTTATAATTCTATAAACAGGGATTTACTTATAGCAGGTGCTCTTTTACATGACTTAGGAAAAGTGTTATCATATAAAATAGATTTTAAATCAAGTATGACAGATGAAGGAAAACTTCTTGACCATATATACATCGGGATGAAAAAAATTGATGAGGAAATTGAAAAATTCAACAAAGAAAGAAAATTTGGTGGAATATTTAAATCAAAATTTCCAGAAGATTTGAGGCTCAATCTTTTGCACCTTATAGCATCACATCATGGAACAAAAAGTCAAGGAGCTCTAACTGATCCGATGACAAAAGAAGCCTATATCCTTTATATGGCTGATATGCTTGATGCTGAAATTTATAAATTTGATGAAGCAATAAAAATGGCACAAGAGGGTGAAAGATGGTCACCCTATCATTCTAAATTAAAAAAATCTGTATTTATAGGAGGTGAAATAGAAAATGATTAAAAAAATTTTTAAGAAAATATTTGTCTCAAGAAATGAAAGAGTCATAAGGAAATTATTGCCTATAGTTAAAAAAGTAAACGAAATATACGAAACTTACCATCATCTTACTGATGAAGATCTGATTAAAAAAACTGAAGAATTTGTCCAGAGACTCAAGGATGGCGAAAGTGATATGGAAATTCTACCTGAAGCTTTTGCTCTTGTTAAGGAAGCCTGCAGAAGACTTGTTGGAAAAAAGTGGAAAATAACTGGTCAGGATTATGAATGGGATATGATTCCTTTTGATGTTCAGATTCTTGGTGCTATAGTTTTACATCAAGGTAAAATAGCAGAAATGGCAACAGGTGAAGGTAAAACCCTTGTTGCCACAATGCCTCTTTACCTTAATTCACTTATTGGAAGAGCGAGGGGATTAAATGGTGATAAAAGATTTTTAGTTAATGGTTCACCAAGGGGAATAAACCACCTTGTTACAGTAAATGATTACCTTGCAAGGAGAGATAGAGAATGGATGGGACCTGTCTATGAAATGCTTGGGCTTGAAGTTGGAGTAATTCAGAGTGGTATGGAGTCAGAGGAAAGAAAACCTGAATATAACAAAGATATTACCTATGGAACAAATAATGAATTCGGATTTGATTATTTAAGAGATAATATGGTTTACAGAAAAGAAGATAAAGTCCAGAGAGGTCATATATACGCAATAGTTGATGAAATTGATTCCATTTTAATAGATGAAGCAAGAACTCCGCTTATAATATCTGGACCAATAGAGAGAACAAGCAATTATTTATATAAAGAAGCTAAACCCCATGTGGAAAGAGTTGTTAAAAAACAGATGCTACTTGTTAATCAAATTTTAAATGAAGCAGAAAAGGATTTAAATCAGGGAAAAAAAGAAGAAGCAGCTAAAAAAATACTTCTTGCAAAAAAAGGGGCTCCCAAATCAAGAAAACTTTTTAAACTCTTACAAGAGCCAGATATATTAAAACTTACAGAAAAAATTGAACTTGAACTTTTAAAAGAAAAGAAAATAAGAGAGTTTGAAAGCGAGCTTTTTTACGTGATAGACGAAAAATCTCATAATGTTGATTTAACAGAAAAAGGAAGAAAAGAATTTTTGACTATAGATAAAGATCTATTTGTTTTACCTGATCTTTCAATTGAATTAACAAAAATTGAAAAGGATGAAACTTTTTCACCAAGAGAAAAATTTTATGAAAAGGAAAAAGTAATAAGAGAATATTCAGAAAAATCTGAAAAAATTCATGCTATAAAGCAACTTTTGAAAGCTTACTCCCTTTTTGAAAAAGATGTGGATTATGTAGTTATGGATGGAAAAGTAATCATTGTTGATGAATTTACAGGAAGATTGATGCCTGGAAGAAGATGGTCAGACGGGTTACATGAGGCAGTTGAAGCAAAAGAAGGGGTTGAAATACAAAGAGAAACCCAGACACTTGCAACAATTACACTTCAAAATTATTTCAGAATGTATGAGAAACTTGCTGGAATGACAGGAACAGCTATAACAGAAGCTCAAGAATTCTGGGAGATTTATAAACTTGACGTCATTGTTATACCAACAAATAAACCTGTGATTAGAATTGATCTTCCTGATATCATCTTTAAAACAAAAAAAGAAAAATATCAGGCTGTTATTGAAGAAATAAAGAAAAACTTTAAAATTGGAAGACCTGTTCTTGTGGGAACAACTTCTGTTGAAGTCTCGGAATTACTTTCAAGAATGTTAAAAAGGGAAGGAATACCTCATCATGTTTTAAATGCTAAATATCATCAACAGGAAGCAGAAATAATTGCAAGAGCAGGACAGAAGTATGCTGTGACAATTGCCACAAACATGGCAGGAAGAGGCACTGATATAAAGCTGGGAGAAGGTGTTAGAGAACTTGGGGGACTTTACATCATAGGAACAGAAAAACATGAAGCAAGGAGGATTGATAGACAATTAAGGGGAAGAGCAGGTAGGCAGGGTGATCCTGGAACAACAAAATTCTTTTTATCCCTTGAAGATGATCTTTTGAGACTATTTGGTTCTGACAAGGTAAAAGAATTAATGGAAAGATTTGGAAAAAAAGATGAAGGACCTATTGAAAGTAAACTTGTTACAAAGGCTCTTGAAACCGCGCAGAAAAGAGTTGAAATGCAGAACTTTGAAATCAGAAAAAGACTTCTTGAATATGATGATGTGATGAATAAGCAGAGAGAAGTAATCTATGGTTTGAGAAATGAGATCTTAGAAGGCGAAAATATGAAAGAACTCATTTTAAAAGAGTATGTTATTGATCTTGTAGAGGAATTAAGGGAAAGATTTTTAGCTTCAGAAGAAAGGGAAGAATGGAATATTGATGAATTTCTGGGGGAACTCTCATATCATTTTCTTGCTGATTTTTCTGATTTAAAAGAAATTGAAGATAAAAATAAAATCAAAGAAGAAGTTCTAAA
Source organism: candidate division WOR-3 bacterium (assembly GCA_039803925.1). NCBI lineage: Bacteria > Pseudomonadati > Caldifarciminota > Caldifarciminota bacterium. The sequence continues at coordinate 156,933 of JBDRZL010000002.1, forward strand.
AAGGATTAAGGAACTCTATGAAATGAGAGAGGAAATATTTGGACAGGAAAGAATGAGAGATTTGGAAAGAGCAAGTCTTCTTTTCACTCTTGATACAGCCTGGAGAGAGCACCTTTATGCTTTAGATCACTTAAGAGAAGGAATATACTTAAGAGCATATGGTCAAAAAGACCCTCTGATTGAATATAAACAAGAAGCATACAGGATGTTTGAGGAACTTTTAAGAAGGATAAGGAATGAAACAATACACAGACTTTTCCACGCTAAAATTGTTGAAGCAGAAAGAAGAGTAGATTTAAGTAAATTAAGGGAAATTAGACCTGAACTTGTAAGAACCTTAAGCATCTCAAAAAAAGAAGAGGAAAGTAAAAGTGAAGCAAAAACTCTTTCACCCACTTTGACTATAAAAAGAGACACACCTAAGGTTGGCAGAAATGATCCCTGCCCTTGTGGAAGCGGTAAAAAATATAAAAAGTGCCATGGTAAAACTTGAAAATAAGTTTAAAAAAGGTTTATAATAATAAAAAGGAGTAAGGAAAATGAAGGGTAAAGATACAAGGAGTTATATTTATAAATTAAAAGATCCGTATATGGATAAAAATCTATATGTGGATCCCACAACTTGTCCCACTTGTGGTCTTGTTTACCACAGAAAAAGATGGATCAATAATCCTGAACTTTTGAAGGAATTGAAAGGAAACCATAAAGAAATACAACAGAAAGAATGTCCTGCTTGTAGAAAAATAAGGGATAAATATCCTCTTGGAATTGTAGAAATTTTTGGTGATTTTGTGGAGCAAAAAAACGAAGAAATTCATTCAAGAATAAAACATATTGCAGCTGAGGAGTTTACTCATAACCCCCTTGAGAGAATAATGATTGTAAAAAATGAAAAGAATAGGATAATTATTGAAACTACAACAGAACATCTTGCAGAAAAAATAGGTAAAAAAATAGCAAAAACTTTTAATAAAAAAGTAAAAATAAGTTTTTCAGACACTGAGAAATTTGTTAGAGTTTTTGTAAGTGATTAAAAAGGGAGAGTAAGAAAATTAAAAAGTATCTTATAACGGGTATTGCTTCACTTTTTCCTATTTTTGTAACTTTATATATTCTCTATATTATAATAAAGTTTGCTGGAACCAATATTGGAAATTTTTTTGTAAAGATAGGGATTCTAAGAACAGAAAATGTTTTTGTTTCAACCCTTTTTGGACTAATTTTTTCTTTTATATTTATTTACCTTGTTGGTTTTTTTGTCACAACATTAATAGGTAAAAGAATATTTGAGTATGGGGAAAATTTTTTAGTAAAACTTCCTTTAATAAGAGGTTTTTATTCTGGAGCAAAAAAACTAACTGATGCTATTTTTTCCCAGAAAACAGCCTTTAAAAAGGTTATCTTTGTAGAATTTCCAATGGAAGGACATTATACAATAGGTTTTGTAACTTCTGATAAAAAATGGGAAATTAATGGTAAAAAGTTTGTAAATATCTTTATACCAACAACTCCGAACCCCACAAGTGGATGGTATTTAATAGTCCCGGAAGACAAAATTTTTTATTTAGAACTCTCCATAGAAGAGGCCTTAAAAGCAATTGTTTCAGCAGGTATAGTTTTGCCTGAAAAAAAAGATATATACAATCTTTTTAAAGAATATGTTCAAAATATTCAAAAGAAATAAAAAGGAAAAATTTACTGAAAAGGAAAATATAGAAGATTTCATAGAAGGAATCAAAAAACTATCTGAAAAAAGGGTACAGGAAGTTATGATACCAAGAATAGATATGGTATGTGTCAGCCATGAGGACACAATAAGTGAAGCCTTAAAGATATTTAAAAAATATCCTTTTTCAAGAATGCCTGTAATTAAAGAAAAAAAGGATGAAGTAATAGGTATATTATTTTTTAAAGAAATTTTACTTATGGATCCATCAGAGTATAGTAAAAAGAAAGTTACAGAAGTCATGAAAGCTCCTTATTACTTTCCAGAAAATAAAAATGCTCTTGAAGCTTTAAAGGAAATGAGAAACAAAAGAGTGCATTTTGCACTTGTTGTTGATGAATTTGGAAATGTAACCGGACTTATAACTCTTGAAGACCTCGTTGAAGAAATAGTAGGTGAAATAGTTGATGAGCTCGACCGTGATATAATTATAAAGCCTCAAAAAATTAAAGATGGCTATATAATACCTGGAAGAATGCCTATTGATGAACTTTCTAATTTAATTGATATAGAAAATTATGATGAGAATGAAGTTTTAACAGCTGCAGGTTATATAATCGAAAAAATAAAAAGAATCCCGGAAAAAGGAGAAAAAATAAAAATTGGTAAATATTTATTTGAAATTCTTGATGCCTCAGAATCAAGAATAAATAAAATAAAAATCACAAAAATAAGTTAAATTATTAAAAAGTAATTTTCATATTATCATAAGCAAGGGTAAAGGGAATATTATATTTACTTAAAAAATCTGAAATATTTCTAAACCCATATTTTAATAGCTTCATACCGAAATGTGTCAAAATTAATTTTTTTGGCTTTGTAATTTCATAGACATAAGGTATATCCTGTAAACTTATATGATATACATCTTCTTTGGGCTCAAGCAAAACGCAGTTAACAAGCAAATAATCTAAATTACTATAAAACTTTAATATGTGTTCTTCAGGTCTTGTATCTACAAGATAACCTAAGGAAAAATTTTCTATAATAAACCCGAAACACTCAACTCCTCTGTGATTATGCATAATTGATGTTTTAAATTTTAATTCCTCAACATCATATAGATTTTCAGGTTTTGTAATTACAATTTCATTTAAATACTCCCTTAAATAATGAAGGATAATATTTTCCTTTAAAACTTCTTCTGGAGTATATAGAATTCCCCTTTTTTTAAGTCCACCTTCTGTCATTCCTTCTACAATTATGTTTAATTCCCCTGTATGGTCTAAGTCTTTATGAGTTACCCATATATGAGTTATTTTATTTGGATAAATTTTATTCTTTAAAAGACCCTGTAAGGCACCAGGACCAGGGTCAATATGAATCAAAAAATTTCCCCCTTTTATAATAAAACCACCACTTGATCTTATTCCCTGAAATACAACAATCCTACCTCCACCAGAACCAAGAATAATTAATTCAATCAATTCCCTCTACATAAAATCCTTTTTCAATTAAAATCTGAGTAAAAACACCAGTGCCTCTTTTTATCTGTGTGATATTTTTATCAATATAAAAGTGGACGTAATTAGCACCACAGGAAGGACTTTTTTCTTTTAAAAAAACTTTTTTTATACCCAAATTTTCTAAAATTTTTAAGGCTCTTTTTGCACCCTTAACAAAATAATGGGTTTTATCCTCTCCACTTTCATTTTCTAAAACACTCTCTTCCTTAATAGAACAGGGCTTTCTTGGCACTGAAAGACCAGAAAGAATCTCAGGGCATATTGGGACTAAAATGTATTTTTGAGATAACTTGTCTAAAATTTCCTTATTTTTTTTATCTTTACCATCAAATCTAAAAGGATAACCTAAAATACAGGCAGATATCGCTACTTTTTCTTTTTCAATACTCAACTGGGTACCCGTAATCTCTATAAGGCTTATAATAAGGATAATAATAGTAAGTTCTTGTTTTAAAAGGAGAAGGTGTAACTTTATTAACAACAAAACCTATTATTTTTCCACCTGATCTTTGAAGGGATGAAATAGTATATTCAAGAGTTTCCCTTCTTGTATAATCAAACTGCAAAACAATTATAGAACCATCAATACAACTTGAAATAACAGCCGCATCTACAAACAAAGTAAGGGGGGGTGAATCTACAATAACAATATCAAAATCTTTCTTTAATTCCTCAACTAATTTCTTAAATTTTTCAGAGGATAAAAGTTCAGTAGGATTTGGAGGAATCTTACCGGGAGCAATGTAATAAACATTCTCAAGATATGTATCATAAATTATCTCCTCTTTTCTAACTTCACCAAGAAGAAAATTGGTTAAACCCTTCTCTCTTTCACCAAAAATTTTTGGAAGACCAGGTTTTCTTAAATCACCCTCTATAAGGATGGTTTTCATGTTTGCAATCTGAAATATAATAGAGAGATTGACTGAAATTGTAGTTTTCCCCTCATTAGGTTGACTGCTTGTAATAAGAATTGTCTTTATTTCTTCTCCAACTTTCAGAAATTTTAAATTGCTTCTCAAGGTCCTAAAACTTTCCATATAAAGGGAACCTCTTTTATGTTGAGTTAAAATAATTCTCTCCGAGTTAGTTGTTCTAACAAAAGGAATTGTAGCAAGAACAGGTATTTCTGGATAACTTGATTTAATTTCATCCACATCTCTTATCCTTGTATCAAGGTATTCAAGTAAAAATACAAGTGATAAAGCAAGACCAAAACCTATGACAATTGCAAAAAGCAAGTTCTGTCTTTTTTTAGGATAAACAGGAAATTCCGGTGGTATAGAAGGCTCAACAATTACAAAACTGGATACTTGACCCACCTCCTGGAGTTTTGCTTCCTCATATCTCTTTTTTAACATCATCAAAATTTCTTCATTCAATTCAAAATCTCTCTGCAATGTAAGAAACGCAATTTCTTTCTCTGGAAACTTTGAGAACTCCCTCATAATATCTTCCCTATTTCTTAAAAGTGCTTCTCTCTTCGCATGTAGAGCTTTTAATTCTGCACTAACTGAGACAATCTTTTGAACAGCATCTGATATTTCATTAATTGGTTCACTAATACTAACTTCCCTGAATGCACTTTCCTCGAGTTTTTCACTTAATTCCTTCTTAACCTGTTTAATTCCTTCTTCTATCTCCCTTACTTCCTTACTCTGTTCACTGAAACCTTCGAGGAGAAGTGAAGTCTTCTGTGTTTCAAGTTTTATAAGTTTTTCATATAATGTTTTTATTACCTCTTTTGAACCACCACTTTCACCCTCAGATATCTTTTTAACAAGGTCCTCTCTTCTCTGTTCCCATGCCTTTAAAACTCCTTCCTTTTCCTTTATATCAACTTCAGTTTCAGCAAGCATTTCATCAATTAGCTTCAATTTTGAACTCAAATAATCACCAATAGATTTAATATCAGTTAATTTCTCTTTTATTTTAAATCTCTTCAAAGAATCCTGTATCCTGTTAAGGTTTGATTCCACCATTGGTATCTGCTCCTCAAGAAATTTAACAACCTCATGAGCAGATGATTTAGCTATCTCTTCAGATGTTTTTATAAAAACTTCTGCTACAATGTTACAAAGTTTTGATGTTTCAAGAGGTTTATTTCCTCTAACTTTTATATATAATAGATTATCCTGCTCATCATAATTATAAGATATCTTTGTCCTTATGTTTGTTACAGGGTCCCCATCCTTTAAAAAAGAAATAAACTCTTTATCCAAATTCTTTTCCTCTTTAATTCTATTCCAGACTTTTTCGGCAAAATTTAATGTATTTAAAATATAAATTTGATTTTTAAGAGGATTTTGATAATAAATTGGAGTCAAAGGATTAGGTCCACTTGTCCTTGCGAGCAAAATCGATTTTGCTTCATATACAGGCTTTGTTGCAAAAGTAAATATCATGGTCACAGTTGGAATACCTATAAAAAATAAAAGGAAAACCCATTTTCTCTTCCATAAAGCATCAAGATATTTTCTTACATCAATTGGAGGATATACTTCAGGGTTCATTTCTGTGCCTGTATAAATGTATAAATTAAAATAATCTGGGCAAAAAGTGCTATTCCTTCCTTAAAAAAGTATAGATAATCCTTAAACTTTGAAGAAGTGTTCTGCGGCACAATCACAACATCTCCTGCTTCAAGATAGAATTTCTCTCCCTTTAGCATATCATTTATATTTATTACCTGATTTTTACCATTCCTAATTACTTTTACTTTACTTAAATCACCACTCGGAAGCGGACCACCAGAAAGTGAAATCAACTTAATTATATCTGTCTTAAGGGGAACTTGATAAAGTCCAGGTTTTGAAATATGTCCCCATAACTGAACTTCTATTAAAACTTTATCCTGACTTGGAAAAATATAATACTCTGGGGAATATGCTCTTCCACCCGCCCCAATCTGAAAAAATAAAATTAAAGAAATCATCTATTCTTATTATAAACTTTTTTAAAAATTCTTTTCAAAAATAGCTTAATAACAAGGAAAAAAGCTTCGAGAATTATCTTCTTTGACATCTTTGATTTTCCTTTCCTTCTTTCCACAAATATTATCGGAATCTCACAGATTTTATAACCCATCCAGTAAGGATAATAAACTGTCTCAATTTGAAAACCATATCCACCACTTGAAACTTCTTTCCAGGGTATATTTTCAAGAACATCCCTTTTAAAAGCCTTATATCCTGATGTTAAATCCTTGATTTTAACACCTGACAAAATTCTTGCATATAAATTTGCAAAATAAGATAAAAGAAGTCGCTTTAACGGCCAGTTAACAACAGTCACACCATTCAAATATCTTGAACCAACGACAACATCATAACCATCTTCAATCTTTTTTATAAAATTCGGAATTTCCTCTGGATCATGTGAAAAATCTGCATCAAGATGAATTATGATATCATAATTTTTTTCAATTGCCCACTTAAAACCATCACGATAAGCAACACCAAGACCTTCTTTCTTTTTTCTCAAAATAAGATTTACTCTTTTGTTTTCTTTTCTAATATCTTCAACAATTTCCCAGGTTCCATCAGGTGAATTATCATCCACAACTAATATGTCAAGTTCTATTCCCAGAGAAAAAATTTTATCTATTAATTCTTTTATGTTATCTTTTTCATTGTAAGTTGGAATTATGATAAGTATTTTCATTTTTCAACAAAAAATTTAAATAAACCTTCTTCTTTATTTATCTTCCATTTAAGAATATAAGGTCCAGGAGTTAAAAAGGAAAAATCAAAAGAAATATCCTTTTCCACATTTATATCACTTATATAAATATTTTTTTCACCAACAAGATGCCCTGAAAATGTGTAAAAATTTAAACTTAAATTCCCCTTTTCCTTAGTAAAAATTCTTATAAAACCTTTTTTATTCTTTATTACAGAAGGATAAACAATAAGTGAAATTTTCTTTTCAGAAAAAAGTTTTTCAAATTTTTTTCCAAAATAAAAGTTTCTTTCAAAATTTCCCCCGTAAGTAAAATAAAAGGGAATCTCAGAATAAGCAAAAACCTTTATTTCACCTGTTCCAAGAAAAATAAATAAATCTCCATCTTCATCAAAGAAAATATCCTCAACACCAAAAGAAGAAAGGTTTATATTAAACTCCTCTAAAAAAGTTAATGAAGTTAATCTGTTCCCAATTGAAAAGATTAAATTTTTATCACTTGAAATAGGTGAAAGATATCTTTTCAATCCATTAAAACTTGAAATATCTAATGGGAAATTATTATTTAAAGCAAGTAAATAATTGAAAGAATAAAATTTATTTTCTGTTTTAAAGACAAAATCAGGGAGCCCATCTTTATCCACATCAAAAACAGCAGGAGGGCTTACAATTATATCATCAATTTTTCTTTCATAAAATTTATCTTCTATATAATCAAAAAAATAAACATTATTTTTTCCCCTTATACCCATTATCTCATCAAAACCATCATTATCATAGTCAGCACATATTGAAGGAAATTCAGAAAAACCATAATAGGGATTGAAAACTTCCTTTAATTTATTAAAATTATAATCAAAAACTCTTAAAACTCCATCAGTTCCCATAAAATAAATAAGAGAAGGATTTCTTGATATAATTATTCCACTTTTTGATTTTGAGCCAGCATATGTTTTATTTATAACACTGTCAGGCTTTTTTCCACTTAAGAGATACAAAAAATAATCCTCACCTGTCAAAATAATTTCCTCTTCTCCATCATTATTTACATCATAAAGGGAAGGAATAGAAGAAAACATGGGTAGGGTATTGAAGCTAACTGTATCAAAAGTGTTATTAAGTTTCAATAAACTTAATTTACCATTTTTTAAATAAAAAATCTCCAAAATTGAGTCTCTATTTATGTCAGAGATAGCAAAAGGTGAAGAAATAATTGGTTTCAAATATATAGTGTTTAAAAGAGAACCTGATGTATCAAATACAAAAAATGCTGAATAAAAATTATTTATTCCATTGGTAAAATAAACTGTATCACCATAATAATTTTTAAATCCACCTATTAAACTTACAATAAAATTTTTCTTTTTAGAAAAAAAGGCGTTTAGTGGTAAAATATCAGGAGGTAAATAATCTTTTATATGTAATTTCAAAAAATTATTTTTTAATTTAAAATTAATCTTATGTTTTCTTCTTTCAGAAATATCTTTTATTTCAATAAAAGTATTACCACCTGATCTTGCCTTTGAAGAGGGAAATGTTTTATAAGAAAAATTATCCTTAAACCCTTTAAAGAAGGCATCATATTCACTTCCGTAAAAGGTTTCAGGACTATCTGTCCATTTATCAAAATCCTGAATACCATCAGCCTCAACAAGGTCAACCCCTTTATAAGGTGGATAGGAGTTCACTTCCCAATAATGTTCTATAATTACCCTTTCATCTATATGCCATACCAAAAGCCCTGAACCAGGTAATAAGAAATCCCATGCACCATAAGGAGAAATTAATGCACCCTTTTTAAAAAATCCTTTTAATTCATTATTTCCGAATAATAAATCATTTCTGTATTCAAGAAGAAAATATTCATACTCATCGATTGGTATAAAAATTACCTTTGGAAATCTAACTGAATCGGGAAGGTAATTGATAGTATCCTGTGAAGGCTCAGTTGCCTCATAAATTGAAAAATCTCTTTCTTCAAGATAGGGAATAAATGTATCAACCATACCTTTATAAATTGAAAAACCCCATAATGGCTTGATTGGTTTTCTATACCACTCATCAGGGACAAAAAATCGTTCAGGAACAACCTGTATTGCATAATCAAACCACAATTTCATCCAGGCGGACGGAAAGGAAGGTATTGCACCAAAAACTGATTCAATATCACCATTAAGATTTTCAGCCCCAACTTCATTCCATCCACCGGTTCCCATCAAACACCAGGAACCAACACCTGAAGAAAGACCATTTACACCATAGAGATCTGTTGCATAGAAAGCATCATGAGGAAATTCATGAAATAAAAGACCTTGAAGTTCAACTTCTATACCATCCTGTGAAGGCTGTTCAGGAAGGAGTATCCCTGAAACTACAGTATCTATACCACCGTTCAGTATAACATATTTTTCTCCTGTATAATACTCAAGAGCTCCCTGTGGAATTGTAACAGTTGCAATATCATAGGGAGTATCACCAAAATCAGTCTGCCATGTTGAACCAGCATGGAAAATAATATATATATCCCTTATTCCCTCCTTATAATCCTTAATACCATTATTATCAATATCCATAAAATTTATAGTTTCATCCTGATCAGAAAGGTGAAGAGCATCTACCAGAAGTTTAACAAGACCTTCTTCAAAATGCTCAGAATCTCCATAATATCTCATTGGATAGGGTAATACATAAAAAGAGTCATTTTTATCTGGTTTAACCACATATTTTTTTATTTTAATTCTCCCGTATCCCACTGAAGCAAGAAAAGCCTTTAAAGATTCTAAATAAGTTTCAAAATATTTTTTATCATGAGGAGGTTCAGAAAAAAAAGGAATAGAATCTGGATTACCCTTTGAGGATAAATCAAACCATCCATTACCTGTTGTAAGTGGGTCATCAGGTTCTTCTTTTTGAAAAGCAACTCTTATAGCAAGTATGTTAAATTTAACGGTATCCGTCTCATTTTTTGTTTTCTGTATTTTAATTTCTTTTCTTTTAAAGGGAAAATAATTTTCTTTTAAATATAAATAAGGATAAAATTTTGAAAATTTTTTCTCAATAATTTCAAATTTTTTTTGAATGTTAATTACTTTTTTATCAGGAAATAAGGGTTTTGATATTGATGAAAAAAATATAAATAAAACTAAACTCATGGATAAATCTTTTCAAGAAGTCTCGGAAAAGGAATTGCTTCTCTTATATGCTCAAGACCACATATCCATGAGACAGTCCTTTCAAGACCAAGACCAAACCCAGAATGAGGAACAGAACCGAATTTTCTTAAATCAAGATACCATTTATAATCCTCTATGGGCATTTTTTCCTCTTCCATCCTTTTTAAAAGCGCATTGTAATCATCTTCTCTCTGGCTTCCTCCTATTATTTCACCGTATCCTTCAGGAGCTAGAATATCCATACAAAGAACTACATCAGGGTTTTCAGGATCAGGTTTCATGTAAAAGGCTTTTACTTTTTTTGGATACTTTGTAATAACAAGTGGCTTTTCATATAAATTTGAAAGAAAATGTTCGTGGGGTGCTCCGAAATCCTCTCCCCATTCAAATTCAGGAAACTTCTCCTTTAATTTTTGGACAGCTTCAGTATAGGTGATTTGAGGAAAAGGCTTATTTATTTTCTCAAGAGGAGAAATGTCTCTTTCAAGAATTTTAAGCTCTTCTTTCTTCTTTTCAAGAACTCTTTCCACAATATAGGTTATAAACCTTTCAGAAATTTCTATTATATCATTAAGTTCTGCATAAGCAATCTCAGGCTCCACCATCCAGAATTCCATCAAATGTCTCCTTGTCTTACTTTTTTCAGCTCTGAATGTTGGTCCAAAACAGTAAACTTTTTTATGAGCCATACACGCTGCTTCCATATAGAGCTGACCTGATTGAGATAGATATGCTTTTTCACCAAAGTAATCTGTTTCAAATAAAGTTGTTGTTCCCTCACAGGCTGAAGGAGTAAGAATTGGGGCATCTATTAAAATAAAACCTTCATTATCAAGAAAATCCCTTATACTTCTTATTATCTCATGCCTTATTCTCATTATTGCCCACTGCTTTCTTGACCTTAACCATAAATGCCTTATTGGAAGTAAAAAGGAAACTCCATGCTCTTTTTTCTGTACCGGGTAATCTTCAGATTTATGAACCAATTCTATATCCTTAATTAAAATTTCATAATTATAAGGAGATCTCTTATCCTCTCTAAGTATTCCACTTACTATAATTGAGGATTCCTGAGTAATTTCATCATACATTTCAAAAACTCTATCATCAACTTCACCTTTTACCACTACTCCCTGAATAAAACCTGTTCCATCTCTTATTATAAGAAAATGAATTTTACCTTTTGATCTTTTATTATAAAGCCAACCCTTTAACTTTACTTCCTTTCCAATATGTTTTGAAGCTTCTGATATCTCTATAATCTCCATTTTTTAAAATCCCTTTAATTTTAATTCTTTTATTATTTCACGCGCTTCCTGAGCTATCCCAGAATTCTTGAATGGCAAAATTTCAAGAACCTTTCTAAAATCATAATAGGCAGATACTGTATCACCTTTTTCTAAATTGATCTTACCTCTTAAAAAATAAGCTTTTGGCAAATATATAGGAGGTTCTTTCATAGTTATATATTTTGAGAGATAAGTATATGAAGAATCAATTTTCTGTTCTTCAAAATATTTTTTTCCGTATTCAAAATAAGTTAAACCTATATAAAATGTTATATTTAAATTTAATTTTGAAACATTTATTTTTTCACTAAACTTTTTATAAAGACTTAAAATCTCTCTGTATTCATTTTTATCAAAAAGATTTTTTATATATTCAAGAAAAAGTTCATCATCAAATTTTTCCTCAAGAACTTTTTCTACAAAATTTTTCCCTTCTATTTGCTCTCTTTCAATAAAGTAAAGAGCAATGAACTTTTTTTCTTCAAAAGTTAAATTCTCAGGTTCAAGAAGATATATTAAAAAAAGTGAACGTCTTGCTATCTCAGGTCCTTTATTTTTTGTTTCTAAATAAATATCTCTTAAATTTTTTAATAATCTTTTTTTATATTTATTTTTATCAATAACCTTTTCAAAATAAGAGAGCGCTGATAGATAAAATTTCTTTTTTATATTTATCTCTCCAAGCAAAAGATAAATTTCAGGTTCTTCTTTTCCTTTTTTTAAAGAATAAAGAAGTATACTCTCGGCCTCTTCATACATACCTTTATCAATGTATTTTTTACTCTTTGAAACAGGATCTTTACAGTTAAAAAGAATTAAAAAAATTAAAAATAATATTTTTTTATCCATTCTTTTAAAATCTCCCCTGTCTTTTTAGCACAATTCTCAGCTATTTTTAAAACCTCCTCATGACTTATATCTTTCACCTTATCTCCAAGCCCCATATTTGTAATTGCAGAAAAACCTAAAACTTTTAAACCAAGAGCTTTTGCCATAATTACCTCTGGCACTGTTGACATACCCACAGCATCAGCACCTATTATTCTTAAAAATTTATATTCTGCCTTTGTTTCAAGAGAAGGACCCTGCCAGCCAACATAAACTCCCTTTTTTATCTTTATTCCCCTTTCCTTTGCTATCTCCTCTATTTCCTCTATAATTTTTTCATCATAGGCATCAAGCATGGATGGAAACTCTGTTTTTCCCCTTAAGGGATTTTCAGGAAATAAATTTATGTGATCAGTTATTATCATAAGATCTCCAATATCAAAGGAAGGATTTAAACCACCGGCAGCATTTGTAACCACAAGAATTTTACCTCCTAACTCTTTAAGAATTCTTACAGGCAAGGTAACCTCATTCATACTGTATCCTTCATAATAGTGAAATCTACCCGAAAAAATTAAAGCACTTTTATTTTCAAATCTACCAAAAAGAAGCTCACCCTTATGTCCTTTTACACTTGAAACAGGAAAACCTTCTATTTCAGAATACTTTATTCTCTTATGCACATTAATAAATTCTTCAATTTTTGACCAACCTGAACCTGTAATAATACCTATTTCAACAAAATCAATACCTTTGTTTTTTAAAAATTCAATTATTTTATCCATTAACTCAAATTCTTTTCTTCTGCTCTTCAAGTATTCTAAATTGACTGTTTAACCACTCCAATTGAGTTTCAAGAAGGGATTTTAATTCCCAGAGAAAACCTTCCTTTTTTGACTTTAATAGCTCTATTTCTTCTCTTAACTTCTGGAGTTCCCTTCGTGTATTTTCCAGAATTTTTTCTGATTCAATTTTAGCATTGGAAATTATAAGTTCTGCTTCCCTCTGAGCATTTTTTTTGAGCTCTTCTGTTGTCTTCTGTGTGGTAAGTAAGGCTTCCTTCATAATATTTTCCATTCTCCTGTAATCTTCAACCTTACTATCAAGATCCCTTATTCTTTCATTTAAAGTTAAATTTTCCCTTATAAGTTCTTCCATCTGCTCTGCCACTGTTTTTAAAAACTCTCTCACCTTTTCAGGATCATAACCTCTGAGCGACCTTGGAAAATCTGCGTTTCTTATTTCTATTGGTGCAATTTTCATAATTAATTAAAAAATTTATGGGATTTGAACCCTTTTAAAATCTTTCTCCAAATAAAATTCTTCCAAGTCTTATAATACTAGCACCCTCTTTTATAGCATAAACAAAATCTTCACTCATTCCCATTGATAGTTCCTGTAACTTCAAATTATACTCTTTTTCTAAATAATCTCTCAACTCCCTTAATTCAGAAAAACTCTTTCTTGATTTTTTTTCTTCTGGTGGATAAGGACCTATTGTAAAAAGACCTTTTATTTCAATATTTTTTAAATCAAGAAATTTCTCAAAATCCCTTAAAAGTTCCTCTCTTTTAAATCCATACTTTGTTTCTTCTCCTGAGGTATTAACTTCTATAAGTACCTTGATTTTTTTGTTTAATTTGTTTCCAATTTTATCTAACTCCTTTCCAAGTTTTAAAGAATCAACACTTTCTATCATGGTAAATAGATAAGAGGCCTTTTTAATCTTATTTGTTTGTAAATGTCCTATCATATGCCATTCTGGTTTATCAAAAATTTTTATCTTACCCTCAGCTTCTTGAACCCTATTTTCACCAAAAAGTCTTATTCCATGTTCAAAGGCAATTTTAATTCTTTCAATATCAATACCCTTTGTAGCACCCAAAATTTTAATTTTCTCTGGATTTTCAGATTCCTTGTAAATGATTTCCTTAATTTTTTCTATTCTTTCAGGTATTGTTAATTTTTCTAACTCTCTCAATAAATTCATAAACTTTTTCCCTTTCCTTTGTGAAAAGTGTCATTCCCCTGAAATTATCAAGAAAATTTCTTATAAAATAAGGGGACACAAATAAACCTTGAGTTATTTTTTCAACTCTTTTTATATTCTTTACATCAATTTCCCTTTTCCAGAAAATTTTCTGAATAATAAGCTTTTTATCATCTATTTTATATTTTATCGGAAAAAGAAAATCATTGATTGAAAATAAAAGTATAAGGATAGATAAAAGAGAAAAAAAGGAACCATAGGAAATAAAAATGAGAAATGAAACTAAAAGTATTAAAAAAATCACAAAAATTCCCTTTAATTTATTATCCTTTAAAAGCCAGACCTTCCATTCCATTAATAGTTTTAAAATTTTTCTCTTTTATATTTTTCAAGAACATTTAAAACATAATCAATATCATAATAGGTATGATCTGCATTTATCTGAAATCTTATAGTTTCATCCCCTCTTGGAACTATTGGATAGGTAAGACCTGTTGCTAAAATTCCATTTTCAATTAAATAATTAACAAGATCCCTTGTTTTCCATGTATCTCTTATTAAAAGAGGAACAATGGGATGGGAGCTTAAAATTGTCTCGTATCCAAGCTTTAAAAGGTTTTCCTTGAAATACTTTGTTAATTCTCTTAAGTATTCAAGCCTTTTTTTACCTTCCTTGCTATCAAGAAACTCAACAACTTTAAGAGCACAAGCTGCCTCAGCTGGTGTTATAGGATTTGAGTAAACATATGTTATAGCAACTTCCTTTAAGTAATTTATTATAACCTCATCAGATACAACATAACCACCATTTACTCCGAAAGCCTTACCAAGTGTTCCAATCAAAATATCGCATCTTGCACCTGTATATTCCTCAGTACCTCTTCCTGTATCCCCAAAAGCACCAACTCCATGAGAATCATCTACAACTACTATTATATTTTCCTCAAAATATTCATCATATTTATTTGAAATATCTTCTATTTCCTTTAAAGGTGCAAAATCACCTCTCATACTGAAAACTCCATCAGTAACAATAATAAGTCTCTTTGCCTTTCCGAGAACACCTTTAACTTTTTCCTCAAGATCCTTCATGTCAAGATGTTTATAAATAAGTTTATCTTTCGGTCTTGATAATCTAATAGCATTTATAATACAGTTATGATTTAGTTCATCACTCAAAACAATTGTATCAGCATTTATAAGAGCAGCAAGAACTCCAATAACCGTAACATAGGCTGCACTGTATATCATACAATCTTCTCTTTTATGGAATTCCGCAAGTTTTTTTTCAAGTAACCTGTGAGGTTCAAAAGTTCCACTTATAAATCTTACAGCACCAGGTCCAACACCAAATTTTCTTGCATTTTCCTCTTCTGTCTTTATTATATCTTCAAGAAGCGACATTCCAAGATATGAATTGGAATTCATCCTTATAAATTCCTTATTTCCAAAACCTTTCAAAAAATACCTTGGTCCTTTACCATTTTCCGGTTTTTTAATTCCTGTTATAATATATTCCTTTCCCTTTAATCTACCTTCTTCCTTGAGTTTTAAAAGTTCTTTTTTTAAAGATTCATTTAATCTACTTTTAGCCATTTTTATCCTCCTTTTAATTTAAATATAATTATAAGAAAAACTTATCTTAAAATTTATAGATGAACTATTTAATTTTATCAATAATTACACTTATTGCTTGGGGATTTTGGGGATTTTTTTCAAAATTTTCTACATATTATTACAGGTGGTATGAATACTTCATTTTCTCAAGTATTATGTCGCTTTTTTTCTCAACATTTCTTTTTTTCCTTTATAGAAAAGATTTGAACTTTAGACCAGAAGGATTAGTTTACCTTTTACTTGCACTATTCTCAGGAACAATAGGGACAGTATTTTTTTATCTCGCACTTACAAAAGGAAAAGCATCCATAATAGTCCCTTTAACATCACTTTATCCTGCTCTTACTCTTATACTTTCAAGAATATTTTTAAAAGAAGAATTAAGTCTACAAGGGTATATTGGCATAATACTTGCCATATTTGCTATTCTTCTATTATCTAAAAGTTCATAAATTAAGTTTCCTCATTAAAATTTTTAATAGAATTGTGGCATAGGAACCAGGAGGCAAAGAAAAAGAAAGTATAAGTTTTTCCTTATCATAATTAAAATTTAAATCCTCTGGATAAACCCATAACCTTCGAGTGTAACCCCTAAAGGAAAAATTTTCTAAAAAATCAGGAACTTTTAATGGATAACTTAAATTGTCCTTTTTTAATTCTCTAATTAAAATTTCTTCAAACTCAGGATGAGAAGGGATTCTCTCAGTTCCAGGAACAGGAAATATAGGTTCACTCAAAATATCTTTAACTTCCTGATTTATTGTTTCAGGGACAAAAAGAAAAATATTTTTTATTTTAATAACAAACCCTTTTTTAAAACTTATTTTACTTTTTTTTAGAAACTTACTTACACATTTATTCCATATAAGGGATGAAAATTTCTCAAAATAAATTTTTAATAAATCAGATTCTATTTTCTTAATAATTCCTTTGCAATCATCTTCAATGAGTTTTTTTACGATTTCCCTGTCCTCCTCTGAAGGAGCATAAGGAAGAAGCCTTTCAGGTTTATAAAAAAATTTTTTTACATACTTTTTAAATCTTTTTAAATTCTTTCTTCCTTCAGGAGAAAGCGATAGAAGGTGAACTTTTATTGCTTCTTTAATATTTCCCTTAATTAAAAGCGGAAAAAATAAAGAACTTGCATCCGAGGATAATCTCTGTATATCAAAATAATTTGGAAAACCTTTTTTACTCAAATCCTCGAGAATTTCAAAAATCTTACCAACCTCATTTTTTCTTAAATCCCTCAAGGTAATTTTGAAATTGTTTTTTTCAAGATCATATGAGTTTAATTCTTTATCAGAAAATCCTATAAGTTCAGCAGAAAAATTTTTAAATTTTACATAATTGGGCACGTTCCCCTTTGCAGAAAAATAAAAAATACTTATAGATTTTTTATCCTTTAAACCTAAAAAACTTATTTTTGCATTAAAGGTTTTTTCAAGAAGGTTTTTAAGATAAAAACTTTCAAGACCAATCTTTTTTGCTTTATAAACTTTATATAAACCTTTCTCCTTTAAAACACCTTTTTTTAAAACCTCCTCAACTACAAAATCCTCTAAAAAAGTTTTAAATTTCATTACTCGCAGATTATTTTTTTAATTTTAGTATCCTTATCCAATTTTATAACTAAAATATAAAAACCTCTTTCAAGATTAAAAGCATTAACCTTAAATCTGTCTCCTGAGTTTACAAAATTCAATTTTTTAACCCTTCCAGAGGGTGAATAGATAAGAATCTCCTTTAAATTTTCTTTTGTTTTTATATAAAAGAAACCCCTGTCTTTTTTAAAAGGATTGGGGAAAACTATAGGTTCTTCTGCTTCAGAAGGTCCAAAAACTTTTAAATTCATAATTGAGACTCCATCCTTTGTACCAATTATTATTTCCTCATTCAAATTATCATAATATAAAAGAGAGGCAGAACACTGAGAATTAAAATCAATACTTTCAGTCCTTGTAAGAGTATTATAGGAAGATTCAAAAATTTTTTCCTCACCACTTCTTGATATAAAGATTAATCCACTTCTTGTAAGAGCATAAGTATTTCCATATTTATCATTTATTACTGAAACAGTATAAGAATCAAAAGTCCTATAATTTTTAATAAATTGAAAATCAGGCAATTTGTATTCAAATAAACCTGAATTTGTTGCAAAAAAAATCTTATTTTCATAAATTGATATATCGTAAACAGGATAACCTGTATTCATAACAAAACTTATATTATAATTTTTATCAATTTTGTAAATGTTACCCTCTGTATTGGAAACAAAATAAAAATCAGCATATTTTTCTATATCTGTTGCATAACCAAGGTTAAAAATTTCTTTAATTTTCTCATCCTTTAAATTCCTTATTTCTATTGAATTCTGTGCAGGTTTTAAAACAGAAAAAGTAGAATCATTTAAAAATTTTAAGAGCTGAATGCATGTAGAAAGATTTAAAGTATCATAAATATTGAAAAGAGAATCAATTTTAAAAATTGGACCACACCAAGGTGATGTGATTATAATCTCAGGATTTACATCAAGGGTTCTTATCCATCCGCCTAATAATTTATTTACCTTTTCATATTTTTCATTAAAAATATCAATTCCTCTATCATGGGAAAAAAGGTAATATTTTCCAAACTTTTTAACAGAAGAAATGGAATTGGAAGTTAATTCTTTAAAATAATTTTTGAAATTTAAAAATAAAGAATTTTTATAATCATAAATTACAATACCTTTTCCAAGGAGATAAATTTTATTTTTAACTTTAATTAAACTTTTCGTATTGAAATTACTGAATTTTAATTTTTGACCATTATATAAAATATATGAACCACCCTCTGTCCCTACAAATAATGTGTCAGAATTCCCAATTAGAGAATTTATAACATACGGAAATTTAGTTAAAAGAGAATCAGGATATAAATACAAAAAACTATCAGAAGAAACAAAAATTTTATTATTCAAGATAAAGATATCACCTATTTTTCCTGGTAAAATTCCAGAATGTAAAGTAGGAGGGATTATTCCGAGGAGATTAATTTTAATTTTATAAAGACCTAATTTTGTTCCAATAAATAAGGTATCTTTTATTATTTCAAGAGAAATCACGGTATCCTTAGGAAAATAATTTTTTCTTTCAAAGAAAAGTGAATCATCAGAAGTATCAATTGTGTTATTTCTATAAATACCCTTTAAACCTCTATTACCTGCTAAAAAAACTGTATCACCCTTTATCTTTATTTCCCTATAAAAATCTCTTTCAAGAAAAAGAGGAGGATAAAAATACTTTTTGTTATTTTTTAAATTTATAACAATAAGATTTTCAGAATTTGTAAAATTTAAAAGGCTATCTTTTAAAAAAATAGCATAATAAGGGTATAGGGGAATTGAATCAGAATTTGTAAATTTATAAAAAACTGAATCCTTATTAAAGTCGAAAAGATAAATACCGTGGTCACCTGTTATAAAAATTGTATCATTCCTGTTAAAAACACTGTAAAAAGTATCTGAATGTGTAAAATTATTAAAAATTGAAAAAAATAAAATTATTTCAAACATCTTTCAATTACCTCCTTTATTTTTTTCATATCATTAATATTATAACGGTGATCGATAGGTAAAGAAAGTATTTTCTCAGGAATTTTGTGAACTTCTGGATAATTCGCCTTCTTTATTAAAGGGTGAACATTTGGCCATAGTGTTGGTGGATATATCCTGTTTTTAATGAGAAAATCTTTTATTTTATGTTTATTTTCACTAAAAAATGGGAAATTTAAGGGACATATGCCCTCTGGTAAGTCCCTGTAAAGTGGCTGTATTTTTTCAAAATTAAGGTTTTTTAAAAGATAAATAAAATTTTGCCTTCTTTTTTCCATTATAAATTCATAAGGAATTCTTTTCAAAAGGTAATTTGTTAAAAAAGAGGATTTTCTGGGATCTTTATTATCTGTTAATTTTTTTTCATAATTTTTATCAAGAACATCATAGGCAAAGGAAAATAAAGGCTTTGTTAAATAAGGAAAAAAATTGTGAAAATTTCTTATAAGGTAAGCTGATAACTTAACTAAAAAAGTCTCATAATCAAAGTTTTTAACAGAATCCTTAATCTCTTCCTCAGAAAAAAGAACACCTCCGTCAGGTAGAGGTAAAATTTTTCTCAAAGATCCAAAAATAAGAGATGGCTTTATTTTAAAATTTCTTTTTTTAAAGGTTAAAAGAGAATGACTTATATCAAGAATAAAGGGAAATTCAAGTTCATAATCCACTGGAAACCCAAAATATTCAATTATTATAACAATAGGACTTTTATACATTGCGGCTTTTTTCTTTATATCATCAAAATCAACCTGTGGTGATGGATTAAAATAAACTCTATAAAAATCAAAATTAAGGGATAATTCTTCAAAAGGTCTTATAACTTCATAGCAGGTATAGCTTGGTAGAAGAAAAAAATATTTTTCTTTTAAATTTTTAAGGAGAAAACGAAGAGCATCTCTTCCTGAAAAAAAGAGTTTAAAATTTTTCAAATAACCCTTCCAAAACTTAAAAATATTTTTCTTTTTTTTGAAAAGAAATGAAAATTCAAAATAGTAGTCAGAGCCAATAGGATAATTTTTTCTTCTCATTTTAGGATATTTTAAAGTTAATTATTTTAAAATAAAAAATGATTTTCTTTCTTTTAATTACCTTCCTTAATTATGAAGAAGAAGCACTTATAAAAGATATTCTATCCTATAAATATCTTGAAATTAAAGACCTTTCCTTTGAAAAGGATAAAAGTATATTTACAAATTTAAAGGATTCTCTAACCCTCTTTTTTCTTAAAGAACCCCTTAAAATTCCTGAATACGCAGAAAAAACTTTTAAAGATTTTAATTCAGATGAAAGGGAAATTATTGAAAAAATTTTTAAATTAAAAATCAAAGAAGAAAATTTTGAAAATATCTTAGAAGAAACGATAAATAATTTAAAAAGGGCTAAAGAAATTATCAAAAATTCCTTTTCAAATATTAAGAAAGAAAAACTTGATACATTGATTTACAATATTACTCTTCTTTTTGAAGATGAAAATGACAAAAATGATGATACTTTATATGCTATTTTTGAAAGAGAAAAGGGAAATAAAATTAAGGCAAAAAAATGGAATGAGAAGAAAATTGCAAAATATTTATTAAAAATAAATAGAGAAAAACTCTTTCAAGGTTTAAAAATTTCCTTTGAAAACTTAATTTTTTTAACCTATTCACTTATAAATGCAGAAAATTTAAGGGATACAGTAATAAAAACAGAGCTCGGGTATATAGTGATAAACAGTAAAAGAGAAGATAACATATATAAAGGTGACAGTTTTTTTATTATTGTTGATTTAAAAGGTAATGACAAATATTTAGATAAGGCAGGTTCCTCAAATTTGTTTTATTCTATACCCTTTTCAATTTTAATCGATAAAGAAGGAAATGATTCTTATATTTCAAATAAAGCACTTTCCATCTGCTCATCCTTTTTTGGAGTTTCAATTCAATTTGATTTAAAGGGTAATGATTTAAGAAGGGGAAAATTCTTTTCAATTTCTTCATCCTTGTTTGGAATTAGTTTTCTTTTTGATAAGGAAGGGAATGATATCTATGAATCAGATTTTTTCTCTCAATCTGCTTGCTTCTTTGGAAAATCCTTTTTATTTGATTTTGATGGCAATGACTTATATAAGGTAACAGAAAAAGGACAGGCTTTTTCAGGAACATTGGGATTTTCAATTCTTTATGATAGAAAGGGTATGGATTCCTATATAGCCTATGGTAAGAATTATCATATACCTCTTTTACCTGATGAAACAAGGTCTTTTGCACAGGGGTTTTCTCTTGGTATAAGACCCTATCTTGGTGGTGGTGTTGCTTTTTTAATTGATAGAGAAGGAAATGATGTATATTATTCAGAAGTATATGGACAGGGCTCTTCTTACTGGTATGGAACAGGAATTTTAATAGATGGCGAGGGGAATGATTTATACCATTTAGCAGAATATGGACAGGGTTCTGGTATTCACTTGGCCTGTGGAGCACTTTTTGATTTAGAAGGTGATGATGAATATATTTCAAGATTTGGTCCTGCTCAGGGTGAAGGTCATGATTACTCTGTTGGAATGCTTATTGACAAAAAAGGGCATGATACTTATAAAGTTTCAGGAGGTCAAGGAATAGGTTTAAATACCTCAGTTGGTATATTTATTGATTCAGAAGGAAATGATATTTATGTAACAACTGAAGAATTCGGTCAGGGCGGAGGAAAAATGTCAAGGGGGAAAATTGGAATAGGTATTTTTATTGACTTAAAAGGAAAGGATTTTTATAAGGGAGAAAATTTAAAAAAAGAACCCTTTTTAATTTCAAAGGGGGAATTTGGCTTAAGTTATGATCCTGACACAGTTAAAAGTGTTGAACCGGAAGAAGAAGGTATAGATATGGAAATTCCCCTTGATTTAGATATTGATTCTTTATTTAAACTTGCTTCTGAATGGGAAGTAGGTAAGTATAAAAAGATTGTTCCAAAGGCAAGAAAAATTTTAGCGCAGAGAAAAGAGGATGCACTTATTTATATTTTTAATAATAAAATAAGAACACTTAACAGCTTAGAATTAAGGGCAATTAAGGAAGTTATAAAAGAAAATAAAGAGTTAAGTGCACCCTATATGAGAAAAGCTTTAAAAGAAAAAAATGATACATCAAAATTGAATATTATCTATCTAACAGGTGAAGCAGAAGTTAAGGAGATGGAAAAGGATTTATGGAAATTGTTAAGAAAAGAAAAAAGAGATTTATTTAAAGCAAATATAATCTATTCATTATCAAAATTAAAAACAGAAAATTTTGAAGAATTATTTAAATATTTAAATGAAAATAATACTGAAATAAAAATATCCCTTATAAGAGCATGCGGAGAAATAAAAAGAAAAAAAATTTTAAAAAAAATAGTTCCCCTGCTACAGGATAAAGATGCTCTTGTTAGGTTTGGTGCAGAAAAAATTTTAAGGGATAATGTGGATTCTGTAAGGTCTTATTTAATTGATAAAATTAACCAAAAAGCTAGCGATATAACTATATTTCATCTTTTAAGGGTTTTTAAAGGAATAAAAGAAATGGATTCTGAGGTAAAAGAAGTTTTTTTAAAATTCTGTGAAAATGAAAATAAAAAAATAAGAGCAGAAGCTATTGAATCACTATTAAATTTTAAAGATGATGAAGAAATATCAAAAAAATTAAAAGAAATAAAAGAAAAGGAAAAAGAACCTTATATTTTATGGATTTTTCAAAGTAAAAGTTTTTAAATCTTCAAGGTATTTACCCTGGAAACTCTCCCTTTTCTCCAGTTCCCTTTCAATTTTATTTAATACAATCATTTTATTTTTACACCAATCAGGTGCAACTAACAAATTAAAAGGAGCTTCACCTGTTAATCTTGCGATTAATATATTTTCTTCCAGTCTTTCAATAAAATCACATGCAGCATTTATATACTCCTCCATTTCAAGGGGTTTATACTTTCCTTCCCTGTACCAATTCTCAAGTTCAGTATATTTAACGATATGCAAGGGATGAATTTTAACTCCGTCAATTTTCAATTTATTTAAAAAAAAAGCTGTATTCATCCAGTCATCATATGTATCACCGGGAAGACCTATTATAACATGAGCCATAACCCTAATATTTTTTTCCTTTAATTTAAAAACAGCTTCCTCAAAATTTTTAACATTGTGCCCCCTTTTTGTTATTTCCATTGTTTTATCATTTGCTGATTGAAGACCCAGTTCAACCCACAAATAAGTTTTCTTATTAAGTTCATAAAGAAGTTCCAAAACTTCATCTCCTACGGTATCACTTCTTGTTCCAATTGAAATTCCAACAATATCAGGATGGGTGTTTAATGCTTCATAATAAACTTTTCTCATGAATTCTATATCACCATAAGTATTTGTGAAGGCTTGAAAATAAACAATGAATTTATTAACCTTTCTTCTATTTCTAATTATTTCCATACCCTTTAAAATCTGTTCTTTTAAAGGCACTTTTCTTCTTGCTGTTTCAGGGACAAAAGAGGGGTTATAGCAGTAAATACACTTCGCCTGTGGTGGACATTTAAAACCTGCATCCACTGAAATTTTCCAAACTTTTTCTCCGAAAAGATTCTTAAGATGTTCTGAAAATTTATTATACCTTAAATTATAATCAAAAAATTTAACAATATCTTTCATTTTCGCAATCTGCTGTACCACTTTTCCAAAAAATTCTTAACTTTCTTATTTAAGAGTAATTCTTTATAAAAATTAAAATTTTCCTTATAAAATTCAAAGGTTTTTTTAAGAGCATCTTTAAATTTCCATTCAGGCTTAAAACCAAGTTCAAATATTTTCTTGCCATCCATTGAATATCTCCTGTCATGACCAGGTCTATCCTTAATAAACTCAATGCCTTCCTCTTTATTTAATCCTCCTAATTTACATATAAGTTCAGCGAGCCTGATATTTTTTATTTCGGTGCTACCAGGTATGTTATACTCCTCACCAATTTTACCCTTTTTATAAACAAGGTATATAGCCCTTACTGCATCTTCTATATAAATCCAGCTTCTTTTCTGATTTCCATCTCCATAGAGGGGAATTTTTTCTTTCATCAACACCTTCATAATAGAAAGGGGTATAAATTTTTCAGGAAACTGTCTTTCTCCAAAAACATTAGCAGGTCTTACTATGATTGCAGGTATTCTGTAAGTTTTATAATAAGAATAAACAATCCTGTCAGCACTTGCCTTACTTGCAGAATAAGGGCTTGAGGGATAAAAAGGGTGATTTTCTTTTGCTTTTCCTTTCAAAATTTCTCCATAAACTTCATCTGTTGATATATGTATAAACTTTCCCTTTTCTCCGTGAATTTCTCTGAAAATATCAATTAAAAAGTAAGTCCCCAGTATATCTGTAAAAATGAATCTATGTGGATAAAGAATTGACCTATCAACATGGGTTTCTGCAGCAAAATGAAAAATATTATTTGAGTATTTCATAACAAGTTTTAATGGCTTTACATTTGTAACGGAAGCTACAAGAAGAAAAATCTTTCCCTCACCTTCAAGAAATTTTTTTATTTCTTTTTCCAGATCTTTTTCTTTCAGAACTTTATAATTACTTTTTATAAAATTTTTTTCAACCTTGTAAATATCCTTACCAAAGCCAGCATAAAATATATTTTCCTCATTAAGGTAGGGATAAAGATTAAAAGGGTGGCCTGAATATTCAAGAGAATCATAGACAATTATTTTTGCATCCTTTTCCTTTTTTATCAAATATCTCACAAAATTAGAAC
Organism: candidate division WOR-3 bacterium; assembly: GCA_039803925.1. Lineage (NCBI taxonomy): Bacteria > Pseudomonadati > Caldifarciminota > Caldifarciminota bacterium. Next base: position 182,051 of record JBDRZL010000002.1, read on the forward strand.
CAATAAAACCAGCTCCACCTGTTACAAGGTAAATATTCATCTATAAAAGATAAAATTTTCTCCTTCTAAATTAAAAATTTTAACATTAAAACCAAGATATTCACTAATAATTTCTTTTTTCTCAAAAATTTTATTTTTTTCCACAAAAAGCGTATTTCCATTTTCTTTTAGAAAAAGAAAATAATCAGAAAATTTAATAGCAATATTAATATCATGTATTACAAAAATTAAATTTTTATTTTCTCTTTTAAGAATATTCTTCATAATATCAAAAATTAAAAAGGTATTTTCAAAATCAAGATGAAGACTTGGCTCATCAAGAAGAATAAGTTCAGGGTCCTTAACAAGAGATCTTGCAAGAAGAACCTTTTGTTTCTGACCACCTGAAAGTTCTGAAAACTTTTTATTTTTTAATTCATAAATATCAAAAATTCTTAAAAAATAATCTAACTTTTCTTTATCAACTTTTGTATAAGGATAAAAACCGAGTTCAACCATTTCATAAACTGTAAAAGGAACATCAGATTCATAAAATTGGGGTAAATAGGAAATTTTTTTTGCTCTTTCAAAAGGATCCATTTTAAAAATATTCTTTCCATCAAAATTAATCTCACCTTTTAAGGGTTTTAATATACCGGAAAGAACCCTTAAAAGTGTAGTTTTACCTGTTCCATTTTTCCCAAGAATTGAAAGAATTTCACCCTTTTTTAAATAAAAGGAGACCCCCCTTAATACAGGGGGGTCTTTATAACCGGCGTAAATAGATTTTACCTCAATCTTGATTTTGGTTTTATCCTTTGTATATCCCTTTGTCTTTCAGATTCTTTTTTATTATCTTCAGTTTTTTCCTTGTAAGGAGCGTAAAATTTTCCTTCCCTATCCCTTAATCTTTTAAAGAATCTATCAGTTATTCCGTCACCATCTCTATCAAGGGTATCTCTTTTAACCTTATAAATTATTTCACTTTTGAGTTCCACCCTTTTAGATTTTGATGATTCTGACTTTTTATTAATCTCTATTGAATGAAGTAGAAAAGGTAAAATAAGTAAAATTAAAATTTTTTTCATCTCCTTGTCCTTTTTGTTCCTGATTTATTTTGAGGTAAAACTCCGCCTTTTTTCAATTCAGTTTCAAACTTTTCCCTGTGAATTCTGGTTTCTTGTTCTCTTTGAATTCTACTTTCTCTTTCCTTTCTTAATTCCTGGCTTTTTATAGGAGTAGTAACTCTTTTTCTGTAATCCTCTGATTCTTCCTTTTCCATCTCTTTATTTTCTTTTACCTTTCTGATATCTGACTCATAAATATTTTTTCCTTCATATTCCTTATATTCCCTTTTCCTTTCAACTTCAGTTTCCCTGATTCTTTTTTGTTCATGTTCTGGTTTAGTCTTTATTTCTCCTTTAGATTCCCTTATTCTTTCTTTTTCATAACTCCTTTTAACTTCTTGTTCTTTAACTAAATCCCTTACAGGTTTACCTTCAACAATTCCTATCTCTCTTACCCTTATCCTTGTTTCTTTTTCTACCTCCTGTAGACGACTTCTCTTTTCAGGTGTAATTTCTTTTGTAAATTCCCATCTTGTTCTTATTCTGTATCTGGGAGGTGCATATTTTATATACCTTGGAACATAAATATATCTATATTCATAAACCCTTATTTCATATAATGGACAGAAATCAAAATAAAAGTGAATAAAAACATGGGGATGATGGCAATCGTAACAATACCATGGTGCCGGATGATATACATAATACCTTGGAATTATATAATAACTTGTCCATGCGCCAAAATAAACCCTTGGGAACCAGAAGGGTGGTCTGAAACTGAAAACGAGAGCAAATCTTATATCATCATAATCATAATATATATAAGATTCAGGTGGTAAAGGTTCAAAACAATCAAGGGGCATATCATAAATTGGATAAGGAACAACAACTGCATAAATATATTCAATACCTGGATCATAAGAAGAAGTCCATTCAATATCATCGTAAAAATCATCGGGTAAAACATAATGGACACCTGCATGTATGTATACAGGTTTTCCGGCAGGAAATATTAATTTAGTTCTTCCATTTGGGTCAATATTATATAAGTAAAGATAACCATCTACTTTTGAAATAACATTAATTTTTAATCTTTCACCAGCTGTATATATAGACTTTGGACCACCTTCAACCCAGACATCCACCATTCCTGCCTTTAAGGCAAGGAATTGGATAGCTAATATTAAAATTAACTTTTTCATTTAATACCTCCTTATTTAATTTTAAGGGATTTTAACCCTTCAGAGGGTAAAGAAAGCTCCCTATTTCCCTCATCTATTTGATAAGCCCACTCAAAAACTAATCTATTATCTAAACTTAAAATTCTTATTTTTGCAAAATGATTATACCTTGTCCAGAAAACATAAATATGACCTTCAATTGCTTCAAGAACACCTATTTTTGACCATCCGTATAAAGGTGCATAACTTATCTCATCAAAACTTTCAGCATACCCCATATCCTGAATCCATGTAAGTGTATCCGGTACAATTATATAGCCTACTTTATCTGAGGTATCGTATTTATAATAAAAATCACAGTTTGGAGATAAATAGGAACATACAGCCTGATTTAAAAAATCAAATCCAGAAAAATCAGGATAAATAAGATAACTCCACACAACATCCTCACCATCAGGTCTTGGAGTATCAAACACTACTTCAGGGGAAAGGTCTGACTCATTCCCTGCCGTATCATAAGCGGATACAGCATAATAGTAAGTTATTCCATTTTGCACATTATAATCAATAAAACTTGTTTTAGAGGGGGGTAGATTTGCAATTTTTTCATAAGGTCCTTCATAGGAAAAACCCCTCCACACATAGTATCCTGCAAGGTCTTTTTCAGTATTAGGAATAAAGTAAAGATAAACTTTCTGGTCACCAGTAACAGAATAAAGTCCTCTTGGTGCTGAAGGTGGTATAGTATCAATTTCAACAGGGTAATTAGTATAAATATTTTCTTCTTTTATTATGCATCCCCATAAAAGGGGAATCAGAGTAATTATAAAGAGTATTTTTATTTTTCCCATTTCAAACCTCCTTTTTCAATTTACAAAAATGCAATTTCTATTCCAAATAAAAATAAGAAAAATTGCACATTATAAGTTCAAAAGGGTATAATTTTTATTCAAAAAATTGCCGGAGTGGCGGAACGGAAGACGCGGCGGACTCAAAATCCGCTCTCCGTTAAGGAGGTGAGGGTTCAAATCCCTCCTCCGGCATGAAATAAGGAGGGAATAATGACATATATTATTTGCGAACCCTGTATTGGAGTTAAGGATACAGCTTGTGTAGAGGTTTGCCCGGTGGATTGCATACATCCAAGAAAAGATGAACCCGAGTACGAAAGCTCAGATCAGCTTTATATAAATCCACAGGTTTGCATTGATTGCGGAGCCTGTGAATCAGTCTGTCCGGTTCAAGCGATCTATGCGGAAGATGCTGTTCCAGAAAAGTGGAAGAGCTTTATTAAAAAGAATTACGAACATTACGGTTTAACTGCTCCTTAAAATAGTATTTTTTTTAAATTTTTAAAGGGGGGGAAAATCCCCCCCTTTTTTATTTTTTGTTTTCTATCAACTTTAAAAGTTCTTCTTTTAAAGGCATTTTTTGTGTTTTAAATTCCTCTACTATTGAGTAATCTTCTTTTCCAAAGATATCCAATTCATAATGCTTTTTCTCCTCAACATAAAAAATTCCAACAGGAATCTTACCTTTTCTCCATGTTTCCATAATTTTAGCAATTGCTTCTTCTCTCCTTGCAAATGGTCCATTTAATAACTCTATATTTTCCCTGAAATAATCATAAGAATATTCTTCATTAAAGGTAACACAAGGAGAGAGTACATCAATATGGGAAAAGCCTTTATGTTTTATACCTTCTTTTATATATTCCTTTAAATTTTTTGTATCACCTGAAAAACCCCTTGCTACAAATGTTGCTCCTGCTGAAAGAGATATTAAACAGGGCTCTATAGGATTATCCTTTGAACCATAAGGAGTTGTCCCTTTTACAAAACCATAGGGAGAGGTAGGTGCGACTTGGCCTTTAGTTAGAGCGTAAATTTCATTATTCATAACAATATAAGTAAGGTTTATATTCCTCCTGGCGGCATGCATAAAGTGGTTACCACCTATTCCGTAACCATCACCGTCTCCACCTGTAACTATTACATTTAATTTCTGATTTGCAAGTTTAACTCCGGTAGCAACAGGAAGAAGTCTTCCATGGATTGTATGGAAGGCGTTGGTATTTATATAATCAGGAAATTTTGAAGAACAGCCAATTCCACTTATAACTACTGCATCATAAGGTGAAATTCCAAGTTCAAAAAGTGCTTGTTTTAAAGCAGCAAGAACTCCAAAATCACCACAACCAGGGCACCAAGTACTCTTTTTACCCTCATAAGCTTTAACTGAAGTTATTTCAAAATTTAAAAGTTTTTCCATCTTAATTCTCCTTTTTTAGAATTTTTTTAACTTCACTTATTATCTCAGAGGGTTTAAAAGGAAAACCTGAATATTTTCTAATTGAATAAACATTTTGCTTTCTCCCCCATATCCTTGAAAGATAGTTTTTTAGCTGTGAAAAGGAATTTAATTCACATACAAAAACATTTTTATTGTATGTTAAAGAGTAAATATAGTCTTCATGAAGTGGCATAAGAGTTCTTATTCTGAGATATGATATTTCTATTCCTTCATTTTTAAGTCTATGAACAGATTCCCTCATTGGTCCTAGTGATGAGCCTATACCAACAAGTATATTTGGTGCGTTTTTATTACCATAGAATTCAGGTTCAGGAACATCTTCAATAATTCTTTCAAGTTTTCTTAACCTTTTTTGAACCATTTGAACCCTGTATTCATTCTCTTCATCTATGAATCCATCAGGTGTTTTTTCATTGGAATTATATCTAACTATAACCCCTTTTGTTCCTGGAATAGCCCGTGGAGAAATCCCATCTTCAGTTAATTCGTATCTTTCATAAATTTTTCCGGTTTTAATATACTCTGAAACTTCTTCCTCACTTAAAATTTTTCCCCTTTCCCACTTTAAATTTCCATTATAGGGAATATCATCAACTGTCTGCTGATTCTGGGAAACTGCCTGTTCTGATAACACAATCACTGGAATCTGATATTTCTCTGCAATGTTAAAAGCTCTAAAAGTAAATTCAAAACTTTCTTCAGGAGTGGATGGAACAAGTACAGCTCTTGAGACATCACCATGCCCTGCAAAAAGAATATGATTTATATCTTCCTGACCAGTTTTTGTTGGCAATCCTGTGGATGGACCTCCTCTCTGGGCATGGTAAATAACAAGGGGAACTTCTGCCATTGAAGCAAGGGAAATTGCCTCAGTTTTGAGATCCATTCCTGGACCACTTGTGGAAGTCATAGCTCTCAATCCAGCAAAGGACGCACCGATAGCCATATTAATTGAGGCTATTTCATCTTCACACTGAATTGTAACTCCTCCGAATTTTGGCATATGTTTTGCCAAAAATTCAAAGACCTCTGTAGAGGGAGTTATAGGGTATGCAGCAAAAAATCTGCATCCAGCAGCAATAGCACCAAGAGCTACTGCTTCATTCCCAGACAAATAATATCTCCCTATATCCGTAGATTTTTCAATTTCATATCTCTTTTTCAAAAGATTTTTAGCAAGGGAATAACCCTCTTCTAAGGCTTTAATATTATTCTCTATGATTTCACCGCTTTTCCCTTTTAAATAGAAAATAATAGAGTTTTTAATCTCCTCAGGTTCAATATTGAAAACATAACCCAGAAATCCAAGTGCTATTACATTCTTAAAAATTTCTTTTTTAAACATTTCCCTTGCTTTTTTTCTCAAGGGAACAGGATATAAATAGACATCATCTCTTACAAGATTTTCGGATTTAAACTCCTCATCTATTATAATAACACCTTCACTTCTTATATCTTTTAAGTGACTATATACTGCCTTTGGTTCAAGTGCAATAAGTGCGTCTATATAATCATTCCAGGAAAAAATTCTTTCCACATTTGCCCTTATAGTTAAACTTGTGGGTAAACCTCTTATATTAGAAGGGAAATCCCTTACAGAAACTGTGTAAAGCCCCCTTCTTTTTAAAGTATAGGCAAGGACTTCCCCTGCTAAAAGGGAGCCATCACCTGCAAGTCCTGCAATTCTAACTGAAAAATCCTTTAATTTCATTTAATCCTCCTTTTGAAATAGATTAAGTTTAAATATAACAGTAACTTAATAAAATTTCAAATGATTTTTAAAATTTACTTAAATCTAAAATTAGAAAATTTTTTGTCCATCAAGTCTTAAAAGTCTTTCCCATTTCTCATCAACTTTTTTTTGAATTTCCTCAATTAAATCCTCTCTATTTTTCAAATGACTGAATCTATCCTGTTTTAAAAGCCATTCTTTAACAGGCAATTTTTCTTTAGGTTTATAATTAACTCTATAAACACCTTGATCAATTTCATATAATGGCCAGAAACATGTTTCAACAGCTAAGCGGGCAAGCTCTACTGTTTCACTTTCATTATAACCCCAACCTGGCACACAGGGTGAAATAACAGCAATAAATTTTGGACCCTCAATTTCAAAAGCTCTTCTCACTTTTTTTATCAAATCCCCAAAGTGAGAAGGTGATGCTTGGGCTACATAGGGGATTTCATGGGCAGCAATAATTTCTATAATATCCTTTCTATGCTGTATCTTACCAGGCATTTTTTTACCTACAGGTGAGGTAGTTGTATTTGCACCAAAAGGAGTGGCTGAAGACCTCTGAACTCCTGTATTCATATAAGCTTGATTATCATATAGAACATAAAGAAAATTGTGACCTCTTTCAATAGCTCCTGAAAGTGCCTGTAAACCTATATCGTAAGTTCCACCATCTCCACCTATAACAATGAAATTTATTTTTTCATTCTCAGGTATCAATCCTTTCTTTTTTAAAACCTTATAGGCGGATTCAACACCTGATATAACAGCTGCCGCATTTTCAAAAGCTACATGAATCCAGGGCACATTCCAAGCAGAATAGGGATATATTGTTGAAACAACTTCAAGACAACCTGTAGCGTTAGATATCACAACAGGGTAATCAGAGGAAGCAACAACCATTTTTATAATTGAAGGAAAAGCACATCCACTACATGCTCTGTGCCCTGAGGTTAAGCCTGTATTCCTCTCAGAAAGCTCTTTTAAGGAAAGTATTTTTTTCATTTTTACCTCCTATTCCCTTAATCCTATGTATATAAACTCCTCCTCTAACTTATTCTCTTTATTTATTTTCTTTAAAATATCAAAAACTTTAATAGCATCCTCTAAACTAAATTCCCTGCCTCCAAGTCCAAATACAAAACTCTGAATTAAAGGTCTTTTTATTAGAGAATATAAAGCAGCCTTTACTTCTATTGAAACAGGTCCTCCCATTGTACTGAAAGTTTCAGCTCTATCCATAACTCCAACTACTTTTAAATTTTCAAGCTTTTTTCTTAAAATTTCATAAGGGAAAGGTCTTGTAATTTTCAATCTTAAAATACCTACCCTTTCACCTTTTTCTCTTAATAAATCCACTGCCTCTTTAAGTGTTCCAGAAGCTGAAGACATTGCAATTACTGCTATTTCAGCATCATCTAAGAAATACTCTTCAATAAAGGAAGGAATACTGAGTCCGAATTTTCTATTATATTCCTCAAACACATCACTTATAATTTTTTTCGATTTTAAAATTGCATCAACTTGAGACCTCTTATGTTCCATATAATAATCATAAAGGGCAAGGGGTCCAACGGTAATTGGATTTTTTAAATCTAAAATAGAATATAGTGGCTCTCTTTTTCCTAAAAATTCTCTAACTTCTTCATCTTCAAGTATTAAAACATTTTCCATTCCATGAGTAACAATAAAACCATCCATCATCACCATACAGGGTAGATTCACTTTTTCAGAAATTTTTACAGCATTAATAATAGTATGGTAAACTTCATTAGCATTCTCACAGTAAATCTGTATCCAGCCAGAATCCCTTGAACCCATAGTATCTGAATGATCACAGTGGATATTTATTGGACCAGAGAGAGCTCTATTACCTACTATCATAACAATAGGTAATCTAAAAGAAGAAGCTATATAAAGAATTTCATGCATCAGGGCAAGACCCTGGGAACTCGTGGCTGTCATAACTCTTGCACCTCCTGTGGATGCTCCTATACATACAGAAATAGCTGAATGTTCTGATTCTACAGGAATAAATTCTGTATCTACTTCCCCATCTGCTACATATTTTGAAAAAATCTGTATTATTTCTGTTGAAGGTGTAATTGGATAAGCGGCTACTACATCAGGATTTATCTGTTTCATAGCATAAGCAGCTGCTTCATTTCCAGTCTTTGCAACTATTTTTTTTGTTTCAGTTTTCATATTTTTTCCTCCTTCATTAAAATAGCTCCCTTTGGACATACCTTTGAACATATCCCACAACCTTTACAATAATCCAAATCAAATTTATAAATCTTTCCATCCTTTACTTTAATAACAAAATCAGGACAATAAAGCCAGCAAAGTAAGCAATGAGTACACTTTTCAGAATCAAAGAGAGGAGATTCCTTTTTCCATTCACCTGTTTTATATTTAAGGGATGTAGGAACATTTTTTATAACAGCTCCTTCTTCAAGTTCCCTCCAAGGTTTAAGTTTCATCCCTTAACCTCCTTATAAGCCAATTTAATTGCCTCAATATTTTTATTTACTATTTTCTCCTCATATTTATTTTTTAACCTTTCTTTTACAAAATTAATAAATTCCTCAAGAGTTAAAAAACCAGTAATCTTCAGAAGTGCACCTAAAAGGGGTGCATTAGGCATATCTCTACCAAAAATTCTTCTTGAAATACCTGTCGCATCAATAGTTTTAATTTCAGATTTTAAATTTAAAATTTTTTTTAGGTCTTCAGGATTAACATTTGTATTAATAAGAAGGATTGTATTATTTTTGATAAAATTTTTAAAATTTTCAGTCTTTAAAAGCCTTGGGTCAATTATAACAACAATATCAGGGTCCTTTATTCCGTAGTGACCCTTTATCTCATATTCACTAATTCTGGTAAAAGCAAAAAGAGGGGCACCCCTTCTTTCAGGTCCATATTCTGGAAAAGCCTGGACAAATTTACCTTTATGAACAAATGCTTCTCCAAAAAGCAAAGCAGCTGTTTTAACCCCCATTCCTCCTCTTCCAAACCAAACAATTTCAATTTTATCTTTTTTCATATTCCCTCCTTATAAGATTTAAAATAAAATATAATCGCTCTTTTTATTAAAATTCAAATAATTTATTTCTTCTATTTTAATTGAATTTAAAAAAGAAAAAATATAAAATATAATAGAAAGGAGGTTTTTAATGGATAAAAAAAGAATTCTAATAATTGATGATGAAGAAGATATGGTCTCTTTAGTGGAAGAGATCTTAAAGGATGAATATTTAGTGGAAAAAGCCTATTCACCATCTCAGGCAATTGAACTTTTGAATAAAGACAGTCAATTTGATCTTATTCTTCTTGATATAATCTTACCTGAAAAAGATGGCTGGGAATTATTCCGTGATTTCAAAAATCTTTTAAAAGAAAAGGATAAAGAAATTCCTGTTGTAATTTTTTCAATTTTAAAAGAACCACAGGATATGCTGAAAGCAATAAAGGAAGGAGCTGTAGCCTACATTGTAAAACCTTTTGAACCTGAAGGTTTAAAGAATAGAATAAAAGAAATTTTTGAAAAATTATGAAAGATGAAATAACAGGACTTCCTCTTTTAATTACTGTCCTTGATTCAATAAAAGACCGTATTGAAAAAGAAAAAGAAGTGAATATACTGATAGTTCAGATTCTTGAATCCTCAATTTACGAAGAAGAATTTGGGTTTGATGTATTTGATTCCTGGATAAAAAACCTTTCCAATCTCTCAAAAAAACTAATTTCAATGGAATTTACACCTTATGAAAATCCTATTATATTCACAACAGAACCTTATTCCAGTTTAATCTGTCTTGTTTTTCCGAAAAATCACGATGTAAAAAAATTTATAAACAAATTTAAAAATGAAATTGAAAAAATTATTCCTGCTCCAACTACAATAACAGTAAAAGAAATTAAATTTGACCCTTTAAAAAGAACAGAGAGAACAATATATCAGGTAATAAATGAGGTTAAAATTGAACATACAAAAACAGAAACAAAGATGAAATCCAATATAAAGTCTCTATTCAGAAAAATATTGAGAACTAATGAAATAAGAATGGTATTTCAACCCATATATAACATCGTAGAAAATAAAGTAACATACGGATATGAGGCCCTTGCAAGGGGTCCAAAAGAAACAGAATTGGAAATGCCAACGGTTTTATTTTCTGTAGCAGATGAGCTGAATGAACTTGAAAATTTAGAAAAACTCTGCAGATGGAAAGCTCTTCTAACATCAAAAAAATTACCTGACGATAGATACAAAATATTTTTAAATGTTTCGTCAAAAATTCTCCAACATAAAAAAAATATTTATGTTGAAGAGCTATTTGAAAATATTAAAGAACTGGAAATAAATCCAGAAAGATTAGTAATTGAATTAACTGAAAGATTTGCCATAACTGATTTCAATGTTTTAAGGGAAAATATAAACTTTTTAAAAGAAAAAGGAATTGAACTATCAATAGATGATGTTGGAGTCGGGTATTCCTCTTTACAGACCTTAGCAGAATTAAATCCAGACTATCTTAAATATGATATGGTACTTGTTAGAAATATCCATGAAGATATGGTTAAACAGAATTTACTTGAAATGGTTTTAAATTTCGGTGAGAAAATAAAAGCAAAAGTTATTGCAGAAGGAATTGAAAAAGAAGAAGAACTTGAAACACTAAAGAAAATAGGCGTTAAATATGGACAGGGATTTTATCTATCCTTACCTTTTGAAGTAGAGCTTTAATGCTTAATTTTTTGTATATAAAATAAAATTTTTATTCCCCTACACTTAAAACTTTAAACTCAACTCTTCTATTCATAGCTCTTCCTTCTCTTGTTGTATTATCACCTATTGGCATTGTCTCTCCGTATCCTTTTGCAATGAGTCTGGAAGGATCAATTTGATGGAAAGTTATAAGATAGTTCCTAACCGACTCTGCCCTGGCCTGGGAAAGTGCCATATTATAGCTATCTGAACCAACGGAATCAGTGTGACCCTGAATTTCTACAACAGCTTTTGGATTTGATTTTAAAAATTCTGCTACTCTATCCAGAATTGGATAAGATTCAGGTTTTATTGTGGCTTTACCTGTATCAAAATAAATATTCTGCAATCTTATAGTTACACCCTTTTCTGCTTTCTTTTTAAGCCTGATATCCTTTACTAAAGGTTCACCCTCTTTAAGAATAATTGGTACATTTTCTACGAGATAACCTTCAGCTTCAACTCTTATAATATACGAACCTGGTGGTAATTTTAACTTGTAAATTCCTGTCTCTGGATCACTTATTGTGCCTTCAAATCCAGTCTCAGGGATTGTTATTTTGGCACCAAGGGGTGTCTCTGTGATATTATCAAGAATTTTTCCTGTAATTAGTATAAACTCTTTTCTCTTTAAAGGAAAATCAAGAACAAGTTCTGCACCCTCTTTTATAACAAAACTTTTTCTCATCCAGGCGTAACCTTCTTTTTCCACATATAAACTGTAACTTCCTGGTTCAAGCTCCACAGAATAAAATCCGTTTTCATCAGAGGAAATTGGGGGTTTATCAGTTCCTTCAAAAGTTATCTGTGCAACAAGGGGTTCTCCTGTAGATGCATCATAAATTTTACCACTTAATTTTGCAAGTTTTGGTGTGGGCGGAGGTGGTGGCGGGGGAGGCGGAGCTGCTTTCTTTGGAAGAACATTATAAACATTCGACATAACAAAAATAAATCTCCAATCCGGTATGTAAGTAAATAAGTTTCTATCATGAGAATATAAGGAAATCTGGGAATCAGCTAAGGTTTTTAATCTTGCATCAACAGCAAAATCAAATATTACTCCACCTGGAGTTTTAAACCTGACACCTGGAGTTATAGCAAGAAGATTATCTCTCAATTCAGTAAAATAAACACCATGTAAATCAGCTATGAAATCCACATAGGGTCCAGCAGAAAGTGTTATATTAAAACCAAAAGGCATTCTTGTAAAATCTTTGAAATCCTCCTTTGTTCTATAAATCGTGTCAATCTGTGCAACTCCCTTTTGATTATAGTTATACCAAAGAACAGGAAAAACATCTGTTTCTTTTGAAGGTTTACCTGTCTGAAAGAAACCCAAAAGACCATTAAACTTTATAACCTGGAGTTTGAGTCCAAGCATTAAACTTGACCAAAATTCTCCGCTTTGAGGTATATACATTGGAAAACCATACTGAACAAATTTGGGGTCTTTTCTTTCTATTCCCTGATTTGGAAAATAGAACCCAAGAGCTATGCCACCTGCAAATTCAATCCCAGTAACAGTGTCTGAGAAAAAGGGATATCCCAATTTTGTAAATATATCAAATCCCCTGTATGCAAAATATCCATCATCACTCCTCTGGACAGGGTAATCCCCTCTTTCAAGCTGCCTTCCTTCAAAATCCCCTCTCAATCCAAACTCCCAATAATCAAAGGGAGCATAGGAAAGAGAGAGAGATGAGATAAGGTAATGTCTTCTATCATCCTGAGGGTTGTTCGCAGAGTCAACTGAATTGTCCCAGTATTTAAAATCCTGAAAAGAATAACCACCAAATAAAGAAAAAGAAAAATCTCCTTTTTTATGAGGCATTGGGTAAAATAATCTAAAAGATCCGCTTGGTCCGAAAATTGAAGATGCTGAAAATAAAATAAGAAAAATAATATTCATAAAATTCTCCTATACTTTTAATCTTTTAATGGCCCCAGGGGGATTTGAACCCCCGTCTCCACCTTGAAAGAGTGATGTCCTGGGCCTGGCTAGACGATGGGGCCATTAATTTGTAAAATTATAACATTTTAAAATGACAATTTTCAAATTTAAGGTGTTTTCCCCTTTGCTGCTATGTAAAGTTTTCTAAATTGTTCGTTATCTACTATTGCTTGATTAATTAAGAAATAAGTTTCAAGATTTTTGTTTGTTTCTCTTATTCTATCTGCAAGCTCCTCTGCTAAGTTTCTTAAAACCGTTACCCCAATTTTCGGATCCTTCTCAACAATTTTCCAGAAATCTTCTCTTTTTAAAAGATAAAGAGTTGAATCTTTTAAAGCTGTACAAGTAGCACTCCTCGGTTCATCAGAAATAAGAGAAAGCTCTCCAAAAAAGGACCCATCGTCAAGCTCAGCAAGAACAAGCACAAGATCACCCCTCTTTAACCTCACTTCAACTCTACCCCTATTTATAATAAATAGAGAGTTTCCCGGAGAACCTTCCTCAAAAATTATTTCTCCTTTCTCATAACTTTTTTCCTCCAAATATTCAACTATTTTTGAAAGCTGACTATCTTCCAATCCACGAAATAAACTTACTCTTTTTAAAATATCCACCATTTTCTCCTTATTTTTTAATGGGCGATGGAGGATTTGAACCTCCGACCTCCACGTTGTCAACGTGGCGCTCTCACCAACGCTGAGCTAATCGCCCATTAATTTTATTATAAAGGAAAGTAAAAAAAAATTTCAATAAAAATTAACTCTGTGTCTTGAAAAGCTTTTTGAAAACTTTAGACTTTATTCTTGAACCCTTATTTTCATGTATAACACCTCTTTTTACAGCCTTATCAACTATACTCTGCAATTCAACAAATAAAGCCTTTCTCTCTTCCTCCTTTTCTGTTTTCCTTATTTTTTTTATGAGATTTTTTATTTTTAATTTATAAAGTCTATTTATCATTCTCCTTTTTTCATTTTGTCTTTCTCTTTTTAACACAGATAAGGATTTTTTTCTTGCCATTTAATTTTATTTTGTAAAAGCGGAATTGAACCGAGTTTATTTAAGTATTTTTATTATACTAAAATAAAAGCTTAAAATAAAAAAATGCAAATAATTTTATTCTTTTTTTCTCTCCATGTAATCACCTATGGTAATGAAAGGTGGAATTTCGCAAGAAATGCAAGAATATCATCAATTGGTGAAGCTTCTTCAGCTCTTAAAGACCCTGCTTCTTTCTTTTTTAACCCGGCAACATCTCTATTATTAAAAGAAAAAGTAATTCAGGGAACTTTTTCTAATTATTTTTCTGATATTTTTAAGTTCGGAGCCTTTAATCTTTTAACAGGAGACTCAATAAATAAATTTTTCCTTTCTCTTAATTACATATTTGCTGACAAAATCCTCTATACGATTTATAAAGACACAACACCGGCACAGGACCCTTTAAATATAGAAAATAAAGGATTTATAAGTATAAATTCAATTCAGATTTTATCTGGATTTTCAAAAAAAATAAGAAATATTTATACAGGAATTTCTTTAAAACTAATGAGGGAAAATTTGCATGTTGGGAAAGGTTATGGTATAGGAATTGACCTCGGATTTCTTTTTAAAAGAGATTTTAATATTTCTTTTACTTTGAGAAACGTTTTTGGTAACATAAATATTTGGAATTCAGGTAGAAAAGAATTCATCCCTCCTTCAATTAGAATAGGAATTTCCAAAGAATTTTTAAAAAAGATTTTATTTACCTTTGATTTTGAAGCTCTTTTAGAAGAAAAATTTAAATTAAAGACTTGTGCAGGAATTGAATTTATAGGAACGGAAAATTTTTTCCTAAGAGCCGGGTGGAGAGAAAATATTCCAACCTTTGGTGCTGGTTTAAGAATAAAAAAAATAAATATAGATTACGCCCTTGGTGGTAATTTTGAATTATCTCTTTTTCATATAATTTCTGCTTCAATTGAGTTTTAATCTAAAAGGTTTTATCTTAAGAAAACTTTTACATTTAATTTCAGTTCTTTTTCCTGTTGCAATTCTTATTTTTGATAAAAAAATTTATTTACCTATTATTGCTTTTTTTCTTGGAGGATTTTTAACTGCAGATTATTTAAGATTTGAAATAAAATCTTTCAAGATATTTTTCAAGAGCTTTTTCGGAGAAATGATTAAAAAAGAAGAACAGAATTTTTTCACAGGTGCTACATGGGTATGTATATCTGCTTTTTTACTCACACTTTTTTTCCCAAAAAAAGTAGCAGTTATATCCCTTTTATTTCTCTCTATTTCAGACAATTTTGCAAGTATTGTGGGAAAACTATTCGGCAAAACAAAACTCTTTAAAAATAAAACTCTTGAAGGTTTTTTAGCTTTTCTTATTGTTTCTTTTATAATAACCCTTTTCTTTCAAGAACTTTCTGTAAAGAAAAAAATTATTATATCTTTATTTGCTTCATTTGCTGAGCTATTTTCAGGAAACATTGATGATAACTTTACCGTTCCTTTATTAACTGCTATTTTATTATACAATGTCCTTTAATTTAAAATTAAAAACTTAAGGTTCAAATCCCAAAATTTTTATTAAACTAAAATGAAAACTTTAATACTTATAGGTTTATTGATTACTTTCAATAAAAAAATTGAAGAAGCTGAAAAATTATTAAAATTAGGAAAAACAAAGGAAGCAATAAGTTTGTATAAAGAGGGAATAAAAGATTTAAAGGGCATTAAAAAAATAAAAAAGGAAATAGAATTTTTTGACATACTTATAAGGGAAGAAAACTACGAAGAAGCTCTTAATCTTGTGATTGATTTAGAAAATAAAGTTTCAGAATTTAGCTCAATTTACCCTGAAATTTTATATAGAAAAGCTTTTTTATATGAAAAAATGGGTAATTTACAAGAAGCACAGAGAATTTATGAAAAAATTGTTTTGAACTATAAAAAATCAAGGGTTTATAAAATGGCAAGTGATAGAATGGATAATATTTTTGACCTTTTAAACAAAGATTTTATTGCAACCCTTGGATCTTATAGTATAACTTATAAAGAATTCAACGAATTTATTGAAAATATTCCCCCCTATACAAGACCTTCTCCTTCTGATACTCATGCTGTAAAAAGAATTCTTGAAAGGCTTATTTATATTAAACTTCTCTATCTTGAAGCTCTATCGGAAGGACTTGATTTAACAGAGGATTTTAGAAAAAATTTAGAAAAAGCAAAAGAGAGAATACTTGTAGACCTTTATACGAAAAAGATAAATGAAAATGTAGAAGTTTCGGAAAAGGAAATTAAGGAATATTATATTAAAAACAGGGAAAATTATAAAATTCCTGATAGATGGGATTTAAGGAGAATTGAACTTAAAACAGAAAATGAAGCAATGGAAATTCTTAAAAAAATTAAAAGAGGAGAAAAATTTGAGGACTTGGCAAGGAATTTTTCCTTAGCACCCGATGCTTCAAACGGAGGTCTTATAACTAATTTTACAGAAAAAAGCTCGCCTCCAGAACTTTTAAAACCTTTAAAAACAATGAAAGAAGGGGATATAAAGGGTCCTATAAGATTAAAAAATGGAAACTTTGCTATAATAAAGCTGGAAAAAATTAAGAAAGGTGAATATAGAAAAATAGATGAAGTAAAGGGACAGATTGAAAGCAGATTAAAAAATGAGAAAATCAATAAATTCTGGACAAAATGGAAAGAAGAAATGTATAAAAAGTATGACGTAAAACTATATTTAAAAAATGAGTAAGGAAATAGAAATTTTAATTAAAGGAGTAGTAGAAATTGTTACAAGAGAAGAACTGGAAGAAAAAATTAATAGGAAAAAGGTTTTAACTATTAAATACGGAGCAGACCCTTCAAAACCTGATTTACATTTAGGCCACTATATATGCCTCAGAAAATTAAAAGAGTTTCAGGATATGGGACACAAAATAGTCTTTATAATTGGTGATTTTACAGCAATGATAGGGGACCCTTCAGGAAGATCAAAAACAAGACCAATGCTAACAAGAAAAGAAGTTGAAGAAAATTCAAAAACCTATTTTGAACAGGCTTTTAAAATTCTTGATAAAGAAAAAACAGAAATAAGATATAACAGTGAATGGCTTTCTAAACTTACCCCAGAAGAAATAATAAGACTTTCTGCAAAGGCTACAGTTGCAAAATTGCTTGATAGAGACGATTTTTCTGAAAGATACAAAAAGGGAATACCTATATCACTTCATGAATTCCTCTACCCTGTTTTTCAGGCTTATGATTCAATTTATATTAAGGCAGATGTGGAAATAGGTGGAAGTGATCAGCATTTTAACTTTGCTTTAACAAGAGAAATTATGAAACAGATGGATTTAGAACCACAAGTTTTTATAACCCTTCCCCTTTTAGAAGGAACCGATGGAAAGCTTAAAATGAGTAAATCCTATGGAAATAGTATAAACTTTTTTGATAAACCAGAGGATATATTCGGGAAAGTAATGTCAATTCCTGATAGTTTAATTTTAAAGTACTATAAACTTGTTCTTTTAAAAGAAGAAAAAGAGATAAAAGAATTTGTTGAAAAAAATCCACTTGAAGCAAAAGAAAAACTTGCTTTTGAAATAACAAAAATATTTTATGATGAAGAAAAAGCCGAAAAGGCAAGATTATATTTTAATAAAACTTTTAGAAAAAGGGAAATACCAGAGGAAATTCCTGAGTATAGAACAGAAAGTAAAAAACTTCTTGAAATTCTTTATGAAAGTAGAGTTGTTTCAAGTAAAAGTGAGGCAAGGCGTCTTATAAGACAAAAAGCTATCGATATAAACGGTGAAAGTATTATTGATGAAAATCTTGAACTTGATAAGGGTGAATACAGGTTAAAAATAGGAAAGAGAAAATTTTTAAAAGTTATTGTTGAGTAATGTGAATGTTTTTGTATTTGGAGCCACGGGTTCTATAGGAAAAAATTTTTTTTCCCTTTTAAAAAAATATCCTGAACTTAAACCAGTAGGAATTCAGGCTCATAAGAATGAAAGAAAACTTTTAGAATTAAAGAAAAAATTTAACATTGATTTTGCTTTCATAACAGGTAAAAGTGGAGAAAATAAAGAAATAATTTACGACAGGGAAAAATTAAAGGATTTTGTAAATTCTGATAAAGTAGGAAAGATACTTTTTGGTGCAAGTGGTGTTGACCTTGCTGATATATTTTTAGAAATTTTAAATTCAGGAAAAAGAGTGTGTATGGCTAATAAGGAGATTATAATTGCTTTTGGAGAAATAATAAAAACAAAAAATTTTTTAAACTTAATTCCTGTAGATTCAGAACATTCTTCAATTTTCAGAATTTTAAAAAATATAAGAAAAGAAGAAATAAAAAAAATTATACTAACTGCTTCAGGAGGTCCTTTTTATAATATAAAAAATTCAAAACTATTAAAAATAAGTGTAAGGGAAGCCCTTAAACATCCGAGATGGAAAATGGGTAAAAAGATAACTATTGATTCTGCAACTCTTATAAACAAAGGTTTTGAGGTTATTGAAGCACATTATTTATTTGATATAGAACCTGAAAAAATTGATGTTCTTTATCATCCTGAAAGTAAGGTTCATGGAATGGTTTTATTAAAGGATGGAACATATTTAGCTCATATAGGTGAAACTGATATGAGAATTCCAATTCTGTATGCTCTTTTTTATCCTGAAATTAAAGATTATAAAGGAGTAAAAAAATTTTATGAAAAATTAAAATTTAAGAAATTAAAAAAGGAAAAAAGAAAATTGATTGATTTATGTTTTAAAGCTTTAAAAGAAAAGAAAGGAAAACCTGCATTTCTTATAGGGGCAGATGAAGAACTTGTTAATTTATTTTTAAAGGGTAAAATAAAATTTCCAGATATTGAAAGAATACTTTTAAAGATATATAAAAAAGCGCCCCATATAAATGATAAAGACTTTAATGAAATAATGAAAATTATTGAAATTTCAAAAAATTCCGTGTATAAAGAGATTAAATGATATCTACAATTTTAATTACCCTTTTGCTTCTATCAATATTGATCTTCATCCACGAATTCGGTCATTTTATTGTAAGTAAATTGCTTAAAGTTCCTGTTGAGGAGTTTTCTATTGGATTTGGTCCTAAAATTTTATCCTTTAAAATTAAAGAAACAACCTTTAAAGTTTCATCCATACCTTTTGGTGGGTATGTAAAAATTTTTGGTGAGGAAAGCGAAGGAGAAAATTCCTTTTGGGAAAGACCATTTACAATTAAATTTTTAATCCTTATAGCAGGTGTTGTTTTTAATTTTGTTTTCGGTTTTTTTATAATTTTCTTATTATTTTTTATTTTTGGAATTGTCGAATCTCCTCCTTATATTGATGAACCTCCCCCAAAAAGCCCTGCCTTTTTAAGTGGTCTTAAATTTAAAGATAAGATATTAAAAGTTGATGGTAAAAATTTTATAAGATGGAAAGATTTTTATGCTGTTTTTCAGGATGGTGATACACACAGAGTAAAAATATTAAGAAACAATAGAGATACCATTGAACTTAAACTTTGGGGTGTATGGGATGACACTCTTTCAAGGTATGATACTGGTTTAGAACCTGTTTTCCTTCCTGTTATTGGTGAAGTTTTGAAAGATTTTCCAGCTGAAAAAGCAGGTATTGAAAAGGGTGATACAGTTATAAAGATAAATAATACAGAAATAAAAAAATGGGATAAGATTCAAAAAATTATTGAAAGTTCAAAGGGTGAAGAAGTTTCAATTTATGTTAAAAGGGGAAATGATACTTTAAAATTTTTAATAAAACCTGTTAAAGTTAACGATTCATATAAAATAGGTGTAAGGGCAGATATAAATTTAATAAAATTGCCTTTTTTCTCTGCTCTTTTATTTGCCTGGGAAGAAACATATTTTATAGTATATCAAACATTCAGAATTCTCTATTTACTGATAAAAGGTAAAGCACCTCTTGGTTCAGTTGGAGGTCCAATTATGATAGGTAAAGTAGTGGGAGAAACTAAAGATAAAGGATTTACTTCCCTTTTATTTATTCTTGCCTTCATTTCAATTAATTTAGCTCTTATAAATCTTTTTCCTTTTCCTGCACTTGATGGAGGTCATTTATTAATAGTTATAATTGAAGCAATTGTAAGAAAAAGGCTTGCCTTTAAATTAAGAACCCTTATTCAGTTAATAGGTTTCGTTTTTCTAATCTTTCTTGCAATTTTAATAACAATATTTGACATTCACAGGTTACTCAAATGATAGAACTAAACACTCTTGGAATAATATCAAAAGCAAAAATGGGAGTTACAGGTATTGAAAATGTAAAAAAGTATCTTAAAAAATTGAAGATTAAAAAAGGATTTTTTATTATAGCAAAGGATGCTTCTGAAAGCACAAGAAAAAAAGCTTTATTTTTAAAAGAAAAGTACAATTTACCTCTTATAGAACTTGGAACAAAAAAAGAACTTGCAAAATTTTTTAAAAAGGAGGAAGTTAGTTTTATATATGTAAAAACAAGAGGTTTTTTAAAAATTCTTTAAAACTATAAATTTCGCAATTCTTTTTTCCTTTCCCTTTAAAATTATAAAATATGTTCCTTGATTCAACTTTAAAGGAATTTCTTTTTTACCTTTTGAAAGCGAAAATTCTTTATAAACATTTCTTCCTATTATATCGTAAATATTTATATAGGTATTATCCTCTCTAATGTTTAAAATTAATTTACCATTTTTATAATTGAAAAATTTTTCATTAAATTCTTTTTCCTCAACATATAAAGGAGAAATATAGGAAAATTTAACTGCATCAGAAATCACAACATCACCTGTTTGTGCATTTGAATATAAAATTAGATAAAAGGGAGAAATTAAAGTGAAGGTATCACAGAAAATCCACCCAACTTGATTTACTCCAGGAGAATTCTGATTTACATAAAAATCAAAGGTTCCATTTTGAGCATATATCCTGTAATGGGCATTTTGTGTTCTGTTATATCCTTTTCTTGCGAAAATTCTAACCTCATAAACTCCGGAATTTAGAGATGAAAAATCATATTTAACAGAATCATTTTGTGATGTATAAGCCCATCTATAATCTGATAAATATCCAGTATAAGATGATAAATTCCAGTTACCATAAAAATAACAAAGAGGATCTCCATCATCTATTAAATAGAAAGAAAAATTATCAATAGAATTTAAAAATCTAAATTTAACTGCATCAAATGCTATCTTTTTTCCAGAAACATTTGAAGTATCTCCGAGCGTAACACATCCATTTATATAATTTCCACCCTTAGGCATTGGATAAATTCCAAGACTTTTCCAAATACCATTAGAATTTCCCTGATTAACCCAGTATGGGGTAGTTTCTATCAAGTTATAAATTTTGTATCTTACATTTCCCTTAAAAGAAGTATCTGCTGGTATATATACAAATATTTCATAATCTCCTGTATCAGGTAAATTGGGTGTCCATCTTGCCCAGTTAGAAACAGGATTTGTCCATGTATAAGTCCAGAAAATATGTCCTCCATAACCCTGTCCCACATTATCCTTAAACCACCATGAGGAATAAGGTCCACCTCGTTTAAAACCCTTTGAAAGGTCATCTACTACTGTGTCTTGATGGGGCAAATATCCCACAAGTCTCATATAATAGGTCCAGTCCCAGTAAGGTCCAGGGTCTGTATGGGTTGAGCCAGGAACCTGGTTATGACCTATTATATGTTGTCTATCATAAGGAACATTGAATAAATTTATCATTGACCTTGTTATATAAGCAGATTTTTTATATATCTCGTCAGTATACCAACCATTCTGATCAACCCAGCCTTCGTGTTCTGTTCCTATGCTTAAAGTATTATATGTCCAGTTCCCAGCATGCCAGGCAATATCTTTGTGTAAAACCATCTGGGTTGAGTGTCCATCGTTTGATCTTAAAACATAATGGGCAGATACATTGGAGTTTGGATTTTGGAACCAGGAAATTGTTCCCTCATAACTTCCCTGTGTTGTGTGAATTATAACATATTGAATTGGATAAGAAGAGGGTCTGTTAGAAGGTGTGTAATTTGAAGGGTCAGCTGGGATAAACTGGTTTATGCTATCAAGTTCAGGTGCTTGGAAAATTTTTTTATGAATTTTTATTTCTTTTCCTTCAATTTTTATATTGCCTTCTTCAAATCCCTTTTTATAAATTTCAAAAAATCTATCTAATTTTAATTCATTTCCTTTAAAATATTTCAATAGAGCTTTTTCTAAATTTCCTTTTTCTTCATTCAGATATTTTCTCAAAAGGTATGCTGCAAATCTGATATTATTTTCTACATCAAGAACAATAAATTTTAATTTACCTTTATAGTGAATCTGGTTTCTCCCTTTATCATGGGTTTCACATTCAACCCATTTATCAGGAACATAGTTTAGTTTAATATCATTAATATATATGGTATCTTCCTCAGGAATGCCCATCATCCCGTATTTTCTATCAATTGAAGGACACAAGGGCTGGTGAAATTTTGTTTCCATATAACCCAGGATTTTTAATATATCAGGGTTCACATTAAATTCCCTTGAGGCTTTTTCCATCATTTCATTATATTTTTCAAGTTCTTTAATCCTATCCTCTGGTGGTGCAGAAAATAAAAGCATTATAAAAAATTTAAACATTTTAAACCTCCTTTTTTATTTTCTTCAATATTCCATCTAAAAGTATAAAGCAATCTTCACGTATCAAAAAATCAATCATTTCTAAAAACTTTTATCACTCATCATTTTATCCGTGTAATACTTTTTACAAGCTCATCAAGTATTTTATCTGCCTTATCAAGATTTTCAATTGAATTTTTCAATTGTTTTTTTGCGAGTCCAAAAAAATCTCTTGTTGCTTTTATATCATTTTCAATTTTCTGTAACATACTAACAATTTCTTTTGCTTTTTCTTCAATCTTTAAACCTCTTAAACCATATAGAAGTGTGCTTAAATAAGCATAAAAAGTATTTGGGGAAACAGGTATAACTTTTTTCTCCATGCAATAATTAAAAATTTCCTTATCTTTTACAAAGGCTTCATAATAAACATTTTCAGCAGGAATATACATCAAAGCAAAATCAAAAGTTCCCTCTAAAGGTAAAATATATTTAGATGTTTCATCAACTCTATTTTTTACATCTCTAAGAAACTCGCTTCTATATTTTGAAAATTCTCTCTCATTCTCAGCACTTATCATTTTATTAAAACTATCCAAGGGAAATTTAGCATCAACCGGTATAATTTTGTCCCCAATTTTAATTATTGCGTCAACTTTTTTTCCAATTTTAAACTGATACTGAATTTTATAATTTTCTTTAGGAAGAATCTGGCTTAAAATATTTTCTAAAAGAACTTCTCCAAGCTCTCCGCGAAGTTTTGGTGGTTTTAGAAGGTCCTCTAATTTTTTTACATCCTCACTTAATTCAATAACTCTTTTTGTCGCCTCATGTAAACCACCGAGTCTTTCCCTGACATCAGAGAAAATCTCATAAGTTTTGCTAATGGTTTGATTGATGTTTCCAGTTGCATTTTGTAGATTCTGATTTATTTCTATTCTTAACCCATTAATCTGTTCCTGTAATAATCTTATAGACTGATCTTTTTTAAGCTCTTCTATTTTTAAATAAAGAAAAATAAAAGAAATAATTACTAATAAAATCAAAATAATTCCTAAAATCACTTTCTCACCTCCTTTTAACTGATAAAAATTCAAGAATATTTATTTTAAAGAAAAGATTAATAAATTGTAAAACAATTATAGAAATACCATAAGAAAATTGAATTCTTCAAGCTAAATAAGATTACAAGGAGTACCTAATACAAAATTCTCTTGTATACTACTTAGCAAATTTTGTATTTAAATTAACTGCTTTAAAAAATATCTTTCGTTGGCTCCCTGCTTTTTTTCAAAAAATTTAATAATCTCAAGCTCTTTTAAATCAATCTCCCTAATTTTTTCCCTTTATATACTCTCTAAAATTTTTCAAGTCATCGATTTTCCTCAAAAATAATCTATTTACAAATTTTATTATTTCTTTCTGGATTTGTCCCATTATTTTAAACTTAAAAATTAAATTTTCCCTTTCAATCCCTTCTATAAAACTTTATCCCAAAAACTTTACATCTCTCCTTCGCCTCCTCTTTTATGTAAGGAGAAACTATAACAAGCTCAGGTTTTACCCCTGTCCTTTTTTCATAAAACTCCCCCACCCTTTTTAACTTCAAAACATCACCATCCGATACACTACTTTTTACCTCTATTAAATAATGCTTATCATCCCTTATAACTAAATCAACCTCAATTGTTGAAGGATAACCAAAAATAAACCCCTCTTTATCATAATCCTCCCACTTCTTAACATCATAAAAACCAAGCTCCTTTAAAATACCCTCCATACTCTCCCTGAAAGCCTCCTCCGCAAATATTCCCCACCTCGCCCCCACCGCTGTTATTGTATCCTTTAATACCTTAAAACCATCCCTCATCTCCTTTGTAAGAAGTTCAAATCTTCTATTTGTATCCTCCCTTAACTCCTCAAACCTCTTATTTATCTCCTCAAACCTTCTATTTGTATCCTCCCTTAGCTCCTCAAACCTCTTATTTATCTCCTCAAACCTTCTATTTGTATCCTCCCTTAACTCCTCAAACCTCTTATTTGTATCCTCCCTTAACTCCTCAAACCTCTTATTTATCTCCTCAAACCTTCTATTTGTATCCTCCCTTAGCTCCACAAGCCTCTTATTTGTATCCTCCCTCTGAGCTCTTAATTCCATAAGTATTTCTTTTATTTCCTCCCTTGTTACAGCCTTTTTTTCCATTATCTCCTCAATTTTTAATCGGATAAAAGGAGATCTCTCAATAATTTCCGGGAGTTTCTCCTCCATTATCTTCACAATATCTTCCACTGTTAAACTTTTTTTCATGATTTAAATTATAATTCAGAAACTAAAAATTTTCAAATTTTTGTAGAATACCACAACAATACTTTAGAATACCATAACAATATTGAATTTTTCTGGCTCAATAAGATTACAAGGAGTGCCTAATACAAAATGTTTTTAATTTTGCTTTTTCCATAAATATACCGCAATCCTTCTTAACTCCGAAAGTATTTTTGCGCACCCTAAAGGGTGTGGCTACCATAAAATAGAATATAATAGCTCTTTAAAATTTTTCTGAAACTTTTCTATTCTCTCTTTAAAAATTTTTTCTGAACAAAAACATACATTGAGGGAATAAATATTAAACTAATTAAAAGAGAAAATAAAAGACCTCCTATCACAGATACTGCAAGTGGTTTCCAGGTTTCAGATCCTTCTCCCCTAAAAATAGCCATAGGCAAAAGACCCATAATTGTGGTTAAACTTGTAATCAGAATTGGTCTAAATCTCCTTAAAGCACCTTCTTCTGTGGATTCTAAAATACTTTTACCCTCAAGCCTTAACCTTTCAACATAATCAAGCATTACTATTGCATTATTAACCACAATTCCTATCATCATAACCATACCAACAAAGGAAGGAACAGAAAAAGGAATTCCTGTTAATAGATGTATCAAAGCAACTCCTGTAACTCCTGATGGGACTGTAAACATTATTATAAAAGGTAACAGAAATGATTCAAACTGAGCTGCCATAACAAGATAAACAAGAACTATTCCAAGAAGAAAAGCATAAAAGAGAACCTTAAAGGATTCTGCCTGCTCTTCTGTTAAACCACCAAATTCAACTCTATAATCTCCACGAGCTATAAATACATCTCTCAATTTTTTAAGAAGTTCCTTTTTAATCTCACCTATAGGTCTACCAGAGGATTCAGCCTGAACCTTAATAACCCTCTCTTTCTTTTCTCTTTCTATTGATAAAGGCGAAAAACCTTTTTCAATTTTAAAAACATTTCCCATATATAATTTTTGTTCACCAAGAGGAAAAGATATAAAAGGCAAAAATTCTTTATTTTTCCTGTAATTATCTTCAAGAACTATTTTTATATCAAGTTCTTTTTTACCAATTTTAAAGGTTCCAGCTTTATCACCAAAATTTAAAGCCCTGAGATAAGCACCAAGTGAAGAAGAATAAAAACCAAATTTTGAAATTCTTTCTCTATTAGGAATTAAAAGATATTCTGGTAAACCCTTTTCCCTTGAAATTCTTACACTCCTTAAACCCTCAGTTTTCTCAAGAATATCTTTTATATATTCAGCAATTGAATCCGTAACCCTGAAATTTTCCCCATATATTAAAATTTCAATTGGGGCACCAAAACCCTGAATTAAATTTTGAACAGTACCAGAAGTCAAAACTTGAAAAGTTTTTATTCCAGGAATTTTCTTAATTTTTCTCTCTATCTCCTCTGCAATTTCAAAAACACTCCTTTTTCTTTCTGCAGGACTTCCCAAATTAACATAAAAAAATCCTGTATTTTCTCCCTCAACAAGCCCCATAACACTTGCAAAACCAGATTCTGTTCTTCCTACTCTTGTAGTAAAAGTTTTTACCTCTGGGGTTCCCCTTAAAATATCCTCAATTTTACTTGCTACACTATCAGTAACAGAAAGTTTTGTTCCAGGTGGCAAAATGAAACTACCCCTTAATTCCCCTGAGTCTACTTCAGGAAAGAATTCAGTCTTTACAAACCCAGCTAAAAATAAAATTAATCCAAAAACAAAAAATAAAAATCCAGCTATAAGAGTAAAATAAAGCCTCCTTAAAGCAAAATTAAGTGTTTTTTTATAAAATTTTCTAAGTAAATCAAATAACTTAAAAAGAATGCCCTTTTCCCCTGGAATATTTCTGATTATAAACCTTGATAAAGTCGGAGTTAAGGTTAAACTGACTAAAAGTGAGGTTAAAAGAACTGTCGTTACAGTCATTGCAAGTTGTCTAAACATAATTCCAACGAAACCTGTACCTATAACAAGAGGACCAAATATAGCAATTGTAGTTAATGTAGAAGCAAGAATTGGGGAGAATACCTCCATTGCTCCTTTGAAAGCAGCATTTAAGGCATTCTCTCCTTTTTCTCTCCTGAAAAATATATTTTCAAGAACAACCACTGCATTATCAACAACCATACCAGCAGCAAGGGCAAGGGAAGAAAGTGAAATTATGTTTATTGATCCACCTGTTAATTTTAAAAGTATAAAACCAGCAAAAAGAGAAAATGGTATCGTAAGTGCTATAACAAAACTTGAAGAAAAATGCCTTAAAAATATAAAGGTAACAAGGAAAATAAATAATAAAGCCCAGTATATCGTGCTTGTTAGATTCTGAATTGAACTTTTTATAAACCTTGAAATATCATTCACAATTTTTAAATTTACTCCTGGATAATCTTTTAAAATCTTTTCAACTTCTTTTTTTACCCTCTCTGAAACAAGAACTGTATTTGCACCTGATTGTTTTAAAACTCCAAATATAAGAGAAGGAATTTTCTCTGTCCTTACCTTTGTTATAAGATCATCATAATCAAGTTTAACCTCAGCTACATCTTCCAGTTTAAAAACTCCTTTGCCTTTAACATAAATCGGAATCCTTTTTATTTCATCAAGAGAAGAAAACTTTGAATTCACTTTAGCTGTAATTGAATAAAAATTGTCCTCAAAACTTCCTATAGGAACATTTATGTTTTCCCTTAAAATTGCCTCCTTTATCATAAATGGAGTTATTCCATACTCCTCAAGATATCTTTTTTTAAGTTCAATTTTTACAATTTCTCTTCTACCACCACCCCAGAACTGAATATCTCCAACACCTGGAATTCTCTTTAGTCTCTCAACAATTTCATCTTCAAAAAATGTTCTTAAATCAAAAAGAGTATCCTTAACCTGAAAAGTTCCTACAAGAATAGGAATTTGAGAAAGGTCAAATTTAAAAACCTTAGGAATATCCGCATCCTCTTGGAGATAATATTTTGTTATTTCAAGCATTGTTCTTATATCATCGGCTGCCTTATCAATATCAGTACCCCAGTCAAATTCCACTGTAACAACAGAAATATCCTGAAGTGAAAAAGACCTTATGTCAGTAACATTTGGTACTGTGGATACAGCATCCTCTATATATTTGGTCACCTCCTCCTCAATTTCCTCTGGTGAAGCTCCAGGTCTTATAGTGAGTATACTTACCATAGGAATTGATACATCGGGAAAGAAATCTATTGGTAATATCCGGATAGAAAAGATACCAAGTATTAAAAGTGCTGTATAAACTGAAAAAGTAAAAATTGGTCTTTTTACAAAGAACTCTGTCATTTCAAGTCTCCTTTCAATATTTTAACTTTCATACCCTCTCTTAAAATTTCTGCTCCCTTTAAAACAACAAGATCATTCTGATTGAGCCCATCAATTATCTCAACAAATCCACCTGACTCAATTCCTGTTATAACTGGAACTCTTTTGCTTACACCATTTTCTACCACAAAAACTGATTTTTTAGCTGTGCCAAGCACACATTTTGAGGGAATTTTTAAAACATTCTCTTTTTTTAGAACTGGAATTTCAACTTCACAGGGTGTTCCAGGCAAAATCTTTTTGTTAGCTTTAAAAAATGCTCTTGATTCGAAATTTCCTGTAAAAGGATCTGAGGTCATACTTATTTCCCTAATTACACCCTTAAATTCTTCTGAATTAACGTAAATTTTAACCGATTTTCCAAAAGTAATATATTTTGAATATTCAGCTGGTAAATATAACTTTACTTTATATTCTCTATCTCCATAAATTCTTGCAAGGGGTCTTTGAGGTGAAACAAATTCACCCTTATCAAATTTAAAATAAGAAATTTTCCCAGAAACAGGAGCTTCAATTTTTACAGGCTCAAATTCCAAACCGTATTCCCTTCTTTCAAGAAGTAAAATAACTTCCCCTTTTTCTACATAATCACCTTCATTTTTAAGACTTTTAAGATAATAACCAGGAATAGGTCCATAAACAAGAACATCAGGATTTCCCTCTATCTGCGATGAAAGTTTAATTTCAAGCTGGATTTCACCAAAAATTGGCTTTATAACAGTAACAGGAACAACTACCTCTTCATTTGATTTTACTTTTTCATTTTTTTTCTGACAGGATATATAAAATAAAGAGATTAATAACAAAAAGTTTATTAAACCTTTTTTCATCATTCACCTCCTTTTCCAAAATCAAAATTTACACCATAAAGGGTGGATTCATATTTAATCTTTGCTTCTTTTAATTTAAAAAGGGAATTTAAATACATAACTTGAGCTTCAAGATATTTCCTTAAAGCATCAAGAAAATCTGTATTGGAAATAAATCCTTTTTCATATTGACTTTTAGATATATCAAGGGATTTTTGAGTTAGTTCCAGTGATTTCTTTGAAAATTCAAAAGAATTTATTGCAGATTCAAATTCTTTTTTAGCAGAAATTATATCCTCTTCTATTTTTTTCTTTGTGAAATCAAGGAGATATTCAAGAGCTTTTTTATCAGCTTCCCTCTTTCTTATCTCATCAAGCCTTTTACTGAAATCAAATAAAGGAAAAGAAATATAAAGATTATACTGGAAATAGTAGTCCCATACATCTCTGAAAAAACCATAAGGCTTTCCGTAATTAAAATTAACACTACCAAAAACCTTAGGCATAAAATTTGAATAGGCTGATTTTTTATTATAATCAAGCATTTCAATATTTTTTATCAAAATCATAAGATCAAGCCTTGAAGGAGTCTTTTCTTCAAAAATTGTATCAGGAACTAAGCTGTCAACAAGAATTACTTCATCTTTAGTATCAATATTACAAAATGTTTTAAGGGAAGAAATAACCCTAATATAGAATTTTTCAAAATCTGATAAGGTGGATTCAAGTTGTTTTTTCTCTGCTTCACTTCTTAAATAGTCAAGTTCAATAGTAAATCCTGCCTCATATCTTTTTTTTGCTACCTTAATATGCTCCTCAAGAATTTCAATAATTTTTTTATATTTATTCAAAGCATATTTTAAAAATAAACCCTGATTGTAAAGCATTCTAACGAGAAATTCCACCTCTTTCTCCTTAAGTTCCTTTTCCATTAACTTAGAGTCCCTTAATGAATTCATCATCTTAAGCATATACAATCTTTGAAAACCTGAAAAAATTAAATATTCAAGAGTAACATTTAAAATTCTCCTTTCTGCTTTTCCAAAAGTTATCTCTACAGGCTGATAAATAGGCTGTAAAGTGACTGGATCTATCCCAACAAGAACATACTGTGTTATCCTATCTACAAATGTTGAATGAGTATAGGTAAATGAAGAGTTTAATTCCGGAAGAAAGGACTTTATAACCTGATTTCTGCTATAGTTTACAGAATTAATTTCCTCAATTTTTGATTTTATAAGAGAATTAGAAAGCGCTTTTTTTACTGCTTCTTCTTCAGTTAAATATACCTGAGAAATTAAAAAAATTAATTTTAACATTTTATCCTCCTTCTTTTATATCAAGAATTTTTTTTATATAATTCCATGCCTTTTCAAAGGATACCTTTTTACCATAAAAATCCTCTGCCATTGAAGCAGCTCTTATAATTCCAAGAATCATAACAGAATCAGAATAAATATTCTGGTGAATTGAAAAAACCTTTAAATTTTCTCCTTCCTTTAAAATAGATCCGATTCCTTTTAAAATTTTCCTTAAATAAGGCAAAATTGTTTTTATTATTTCTTTTCCCAGTTCACCAGGCCATAATCTAATAGCACTTTCGTAATACTTCTTTCTTTCATAGAAATTGCTATATATAATAAAAAGTAAATTTTTTAGTTTTCTCTGTGGTTCAAGATTACCTTTAATAATCTCCTCAATTTTAACATAAAACTTTTCAATCTCATATCTTATTGAGGAAAGAAATAAATCCCTCTTATCTTTGAAATAAAGATAAACTGTCCCTTTTGCAATACCAGCTTTTTCAGCAATATCCTCTACTCGGGAATTGTAAAAACCTTTTTCAAGAAATACCGATATCGCACTTTCAAGAATTTTATTTTTATTTTCCATAATGACTGACTGTTCAGTCATTATTATACAATTTTAAAAATAAAAATTCAAGTTTATAAGCCTATTTTTGGACAGAAAGGTTCAACAGGACAAATTCCACACAGGGGTTTTAAGGGTTTACATACACCCTGCCCAAAGGATACAAGGGTTCTATTTATTCTACTCCAGTATTCCCTTGGAAAAATTTCCTTTAATTTTTTTTCAGTTTCTTCTCTCTTTTTTGTGTTTACCCATCCAAGTCTGTTTGAAATTCTGTGAACATGTGTATCAACGCATATCTCATCTTTTTTAAAAATCTCTATTAAAATTAAATTCGCAACCTTTCTTCCAACTCCTGGTAATTTTACAAGTTCCTCAAATTTATCTGGAATTTTTCCACCATATTTTTTTATAATTTCTTTAGATAATCTCTTTAAAATTTTAGCCTTTACCTTATAAAAGCCAACAGGATAAATTAATTTCTCAATTTCCTTTATTTTTAATTTTTTCAAATCATTAAAATCCTTTACCCTTTTTAAAAAATTTTCCATTACCCTTCCTGTTACTTCATCCTTTGTTCTTGATGATAAAATGGCTGAAATGAGTGTTGAAAAATCTGATCTTCTTTTAAGAGCAATGAGTGTTACAAGGGGAACTTTAAGATTTTTTGAATACTCTTCAATTTTTAAAAATAAATCGCAAGGTGAAATTTCTTTCACTTAATATTTACTCCTTCAAGTTTTAGAAGCTTTCTTTTCCAATCAAACCCACCACTAAAGCCTCCTAAATTATTTTTCCCTACAACCCTGTGACAGGGAATAATTATAGGATAAGGATTCTCTGAAAGAGCTCTACCCACTTTTCTCCTTAAATTTTTATTTCCTAATTTTTCAGCAAGTTCAGAATAAGTAATTACCTCACCCCATTTAACTTTTAAAAGTTCCATAAAAACTTTCTTTTTAAAATCATCAATAAAATTTAAATCTATTAATTTATAGGAAAACTTAAAATCTTCCTTTTTTCCACTGAAATAATTCTTGAATTCTTCAATAACTTTAGAAAATTCTTCTTCAACTTTCCCCTCAACTTCAAAATTTTTATAATTTTTGTTATCAAGAAAATTTATTTCTTTTATTTTCCCTTCTTTAAATTTAATTGAAATTTTTCCAAGATTTGATTTTATTTTAACTGTGTAATCTCTCATAAATTATTTCTGCCAGTTTTCTTCCGATTCCTTTTACCTTGGCAATTTCATCAATACTTGCACCTTTTAATCTTTCTATTGAACCAAAAAACCTTAAAATTTCCACTTTCTTTTTTTCACCAATCCCAGTTATTCCATCAAGTTCTGAAATTTTAACTTTTTTCTCCATCTTCTTTCTATGGAAAGTTACAGCAAATCTGTGTGCCTCACTTCTTATATCCCTTAAAAGTCTTATTGCATAAGTTTTTTTGGGTATCATCACCTCTTTGCCATCAGGAAAATAAAGCTGGTCAAAGGTTTTAGCAAAAGCACAAACTTTAACATCTTTTATATCAAGTTCTTTAAGAGCATTTAAAGCTGCACTTAACTGTGGTTTTCCACCATCAATTATAAATAAATCAGGAAATTTTTGATTTTCCTCTTTCAATCTTTTAAATCTTCTCTTTACAACTTCATAAACCATCTGTGGATCAGATTTTGCTTCTTCTGTTTTAATTTTATACTTTCTATAAGATTTTTTATCCCTTTTACCATTTTTAAAAACTACAACCGCTCCAACCCTTTCATCTCCAAAGGAATGGGAAATATCAAGACACTCAATATGAAAGGGATAATCTTTAAGATTTAAATTTTCTTTTAGTTCAACAATTGCCTTAGATGGCAAAATTTTCCCCTTTTTTTCAATATAATATTCTTCAAGTTTTAACCTCGCATTTTCCTCAGCCATCTTGAGGAGCTTCTCCTCTTCATCATTTTCAGGCTCTCTAAATTTAATTAAAACATTTCTCTTAAGTTTTAAAGCCTCTTCTATATCCTTATAATTTTCATCAACTTTAATTAAAATAATTTCCTCTGAACCAAGAATACCTGAAAAGTAATACTGGGAAGCAAAAGAAAATAAAACATCCTTTTCCTCATAATAGAAAGGAACATCAAGAATAAAGTTTTCCATATCAAGAAGTTTTCCTTTTCTAACTCTTAAAAGAGAAATCGATGCAAAAGGATGATGAATCTGACACGCTAAAACATCAAGGGATTTTTCTTCCTCTAAAACAGCAATTTGAGTTCTTGAAAGTTCTCTTATTGAATATAGAGCATCCCTTAATCTTGCTGCCTTTTCAAATTCCATTTTTTCTTTACATTTCTCTATTTCCTTTAAAAGATAATCCTCCACACTTTCTGTTCTTCCTGTAAAGAATAAAACTGCTTTATTTACCACTTCTTTATAATCCTTAGGGTTTACAAATCCTTCTACACAGGGAGCAGGACACCTTTTAAGTTCGTATTCAAGACAGGGATTTATTTTCTTTTTTGAAGGCAATTTGTATTTACAAGTTCTTATCGGGAAAATTCTTAAAGTCATTCTCAATGCTTTTCTAAGGGATTTAGCAGAATGAAAAGGTCCTATAAATAAAGAGCCATCATCCCTTAAATCTCTTGTCATGAAAATTCTTGGATACATTTCTCTTAAAGTTATTTTAAGATATGGATATTTTTTATCATCCCTTAATCTTATATTAAATTTTGGCTTTTTACTTTTAATTAAATTATTTTCCAAAAGAAGTGCTTCAGGTTCAGAGGAAGTAACAATAAACTCAAAGTCTTTAACCTTTTCTATCATTAAGTTGAGTCTTGGATTCTCATACTCTGCATTTAGGTGAGTTCTTATTCTTTCCCTTAAATTTCTTGCCTTACCTATGTAAAGAAGATTACCCTTCTTATCATAAAAAAGATAAACTCCTGGTTTTTCAGGAACAAGTTCAAGATTTTTTTTATTAAATTCCATAATTTAAATATTATATTTTCTTAAAAATTTTTTCAAAAAATATTAAAAAATCAGGGTATAAAAGAGTACTTAAAGGATGTTAAATAGAATTTATTTTTTTTATAAATTTTATTATCCTTAAAAACTGTCAAATAATGAGTACCTGGATTTAACTCTAAATCTTCTGCAAGATAATACAAAAGTTTATCAGTTTTTTTTAAGGAATCAGATATATCAACACTATCTATAAAAACTTTTAATCCCTTTGTATCCTTTATCTTAAAAACAAAAAGAATTTCCTCAGGTGTTAAAACCTCCTCCTCTGAAGGTGATATAATTATAATTTCCTTTTCAGTTTTAATCATAAATTTAAAAAGAATAACAAAGATTAATGATAATGTAACAAGAGCAGGAACAAAAGTTTTAATTATTTTTTCCTTTCTCCTTCCCCTTTTTAAAACTTCTTTTCTTATTCTCAATTTCACATCAAGGGGGACTTCTATTTCAAAAGATTTAAAAAATTCCTTTACCTTTTCATAATTTTCTTTACAATCTTTACATTCTTTTATGTGATTTTCAAGCTCTTTAAAATTTTTTTCCTTATTTTCAATTATTTCAAATATTTCATTTATTTCAAAGTGTTTCATTTTAAAAGTTCAATTAAAAGTTCTCTTCCCCTTTTAAGTCTTGTTTTTACAGTCCCTTCAGGAACACCAAGAATTTCTGCAATTTCCTTAACCTTAAAGCTTGAAATGTAATAAAGTTCGAGGGTTTCTCTTATTTCTTCTGGTAACATTTTCATTTTTTCAAAAATTTTTTCTTTCTTTTCATCTCTTTCATAAGAATAATGTTTTTCATCAACAAAATCAAGGGGTATAAATTTTATAAATTTTCTCTTTCTATAAAAGGAAATAACAGAATTCATAGCAATTTTAAAAATCCATGTATAATAGGAACTTCTTCCTTCAAATTTATCAAGCCCCTTATAAACTTTGAAAAATATTTCCTGACAGAGATCTTGAGCATCCTCTCTGTTTGATACCTTGTAATAAACATATTTCCAGATTCTGTCAAAGTATTTATCATAAAGGATATTGAAGAGATTTTCTTTTTCATTCTTATCCATTTTAAATTAATTTTTCCGCAACATTCTCCTTTCTCTTCTCATTTCCCTTAATTTTTCTCTTATTTCATTAAATCTTTTATTGCCCAGTTTATCATAAGTTTCCTTAAAAGCTTCAATCTGTTTGATTCTAAGATTCTTGTTAAGTTCTGCCAGTTCTTCTATTAATCTTTCAGCTTTGTTAAAATCAATTTTTTCAGATTGCATAACTTCTTCCAGTTCAATCTCTTTGATTCTTATTTCTGATTTTATTTTTTCAGTTTCCTTTTCTAAATTAAAGTAGAGTGTTTTGAAAAATTCTATCTCATCCTTTGAAAGTCCTATATTTTTCTGAACATCACTTTCAAGTGCCAAAACTCTTATAATTATTTCAGGATTTCTTTTTAAAAACATCCTTTTTAAAAATTGTCCCTGTTCTGGTTGAGCTATTAAGATTATTAAAGGTATTAAGGATTTCATATAAATTCTCCTTTTTATTTTAAGGGGTTTGAACCCTGAATTAATATTTGACGCAATTTAATTAAAAGTGGTTCATTATTTTATAATTTATCTCTGATGAAAAAAGAGAGAAAAAGATGTGAAAAACATCCTGAAAGATTTCTTACAAGAAAGTGTTTTAGGTGCAAGAAGGAGATATGTTCTAAATGTTCCATTAAAAAATACAGACATTATTTCTGTTCTAAAAAATGTATTTATTTATTTCTTTTTGAAAATTTTAAAAAGAAAAGAATTTATAAAGAGCCCCTCTCTTACCCTTATATTAAAATAATTTTTGCTTCTTTTATACTGTTATTTTTTATTTCAATTTACTTTCTTTATAAAAAACCAGTCATTGAACATAAGGATTTTATTTTAAAAAAAATTTACATAAGAGAAAAATCTTCTCCTCTTTTTTTTGATGGCTCAATTACAAGATTTAAAATTCAAAAAAAGGAAATCTATATTACCTTTGATGGTGGAAGTTTTGCACAGAGGGCTAATGTAATACTTAATATTTTAAAAAAATATAACATAAAAAGTTCCTTTTTCCTTACAGGTGAATTTATAGAAAAATTTAAAAATGTTGTTCAGAAAATTGTTTCGGATTCCCATGAAGTTTTAAATCACACATACTCGCATCCACATTTTACTACCTATGAAATTAACAAAAAAAACCAAACAATTAAAGGTTTATCACCTGAAATGATATTTGGAGAGCTTTTTAAAACTGAGGAATTATTTGAAAAAATAACTGGAAAAAAGATGAAATTCATATGGAGATCTCCCTATGGTGAGGAAAATGCTGAAATAAGAAGATGGGCAAGCAGACTCGGTTACATTCATGTAAGATGGACCTATGATTTCTTTGACTGGAAAAGTGTAAGGGATTATAGGGAAAGGTTTGAAAACTTTAAGAAAATAGAAGATAAAAGAGGTTATATTTTGCTTTTGCATCTTGGTTCCCCTATCAATGATACTTTAGAATACAAAATTTTTCTTGAAAATTTAATTAAAGAATTAAAAAATGAAGGTTACGAATTTAAAAAAATATCAGAAGGAATAAAGGAGGAAATTTTATGGAACCAAAAGATATCCTTGAAAAACTTGAGGTATTAAAAAGAGGGCATTTTCTTTTAACAAGTGGAAATCACTCAGATATTTATTTTGAAAAATATAGAATACTATCATATCCTTTTTACCTTCAAAAATTACTTGAATTGTCCCTTGATTTTTTAAAAAAAATTGAATTTGATGTGATACTCGGTCCTTTTACAGGTGGTGCTCTAATTGCGGAGATTTTAGGTCTTATGTTAAATAAAAGAGCAATATTTGCAGAAAAGGAAAAGGAGGAATTTGTTATAAGAAGAGATTTTTCAATAAATTTTCCTGTAAATGGAATTATAGTTGATGATGTTATAACAACAGGAGGTTCAATTCAAAAAACACTTAAAGCAAGTGAAAAACTCTTAAATATTAAAGGAATTCTTGTTTTAATTGATAGAAGGGAAAAAGAAGAAGATTTTGGAATTCCCTTTTATGCAATTTATAAAGAAAAAGTAAAAATTTTTCCACCTCAAGATTGTCCCTTGTGTAAAATGGGAATCCCACTTGAAAGACCAGGGGGGAAAACTTCCTCTATTTAATTACAATTATTTTTTTAGATTTATAACCTGATTTTAAAAAGTAAATACCTCTTTTTTTAATTTCAATTCTTCTACCTGAGATAGAGTATAACTTGCTATTTTCTTTTTTAGATAGATTTATATAATTATCTTCACTTATATCAAGTGAAGGTGAAAATTCTTCATTTAAATCAAGATAGCCTGAATTATTTATCCCCCCAATTGCATAGAGTTTACCTCCTGAAAAATCACCTGAAAATTCACTTCTTGCTGTTGGCATAGCTAAACCAGTTTCCCAGGTATCTGTATAAAAATTAAATTCTTCATTAATATTCAGGTATCCATTTCTATATCCACCTATTGCATATATTTTAAAACCATCACATCTTATCAAAAGGAAAGCCCGCGGTGTTGGCATATTTATTCCATTAGACCAGGTATTATTAGAGGGGTCATAAATTTCAGTTTTGTTTAAATCACCTGTTCCGTTCTTGCCTCCTATTACATAAATTTTTCCGTTATATACGCAGGGGCCAAGATACGCTCTAACTGTTGGCATAGAAGCTTTTATGCTCCATGTATTTGATAAAATTGAGTATTCTTCATTTATTGATAAATACTGGCTACCGTTGAATCCTCCAATTACATAAACTTTCCCATTTAGATAAACAGCACCAGCACCTTCCCTTGCTTGGTTCATAGGAGCTTTTGTTGTCCATGTATTTGTTACGGGATTATATTCTTCGTTTATTTTTAAATAAGAGCCATTAAATCCACCTATTGCGTAAATTTTATTTCCGTCTGATACAAGAACAAATCTTTCCCTTGGAGTTGGCATTGGATTTTTTATTTCCCAGGAATCTGTTACAGGGTCATAAACTTCATTAGTTCCAAGAAAACCTGCTACATTTCTACCACCTATTACATAGATTTTTCCATTAAGTTCTACTGCACCATGACCTTTTCTCTTAACTGTCATATTCGTTTTTGTTTGCCAGATTTCAAAGAAAATTAGAAAACACAAAAAACTTTTTATTAAGCTCATAGAAGTATTATAATCAATTTAATAAAAAAATACAATACTACAAAAAAATATTTTAAAATTTAAAAACTTTAATAATAAATTCAAAAATTAAACCTAAAATAAAAAAGTAACCAAATTTTTTATTATGGTCAAAAGCAAAGGCAACAAACCATAATGGCCATACTGAGTCAGGATAAATTTCAGGTTTTGTTAAAGGTTTTGGCTTTAAATAAACTTTAAGGATTCTATTAAAAAACCATTTTAAAGAAAAGAGCACAATAAGCATTGTAAATTTAAAAAATCCAATCAAAACAAGATAAACAGTTAATACATACTGTAATGAAATTATTATAATATTTAAAATTCTGGCATTTTTTTCCCCAATAATAACGGGTAATGTTTTTACACCTTTTTTCTTATCATCTTCATATTTATCAATATGCTTTCCAAATATAACACTCGTTGCACCCAAACTGTATATAAAACTCATCAGAATAACTTTTATATCCCATTCACCGGTGATTATATAATATCCACCCCCTATCATAAGTGGTCCCCATACTATTAAAACACTCAATTCTCCGAGTCCTATATATTTTAAAGGCCATGTATAAAATAGAATAAAAAAAGAACCTATTAAAACTAAAATTAATGCTTGAATTCCTTTTAAATATATAAAATAAACTCCAACTGAAAGTGCAAGCAAACCTGTAACTATGACATATTTAAAAAATTCTTTTTTATCTAATAAATTATGTTCAAGGGCATGAGGTCCGTATCGGGCTCTAAAGTAATTATCCTTATCTACTCCTTTTATAAAATCTGTATAATCGTTTAACATATTGTTTAAGGCATGGGCTAATACAAGTCCAACAGTTAACATAATCCAGTTTAATAAATCAAATTTACCCTTTAAAAAAGTTAAAATACCCACAATATAAGAAGGTATCAATGTAATAACAAAAACAGCAGCCCTTGAGAGAATTAACCATTTTGATATAACATCAAGTTTAACCCATTCTTCTTTATCTATTCTTGGTATAACCCTCAGTGCTTTTATCCAGAAGGAGATATTCACAGGATTAAATCAAATGTATAAAATCATGAATTAAAAAGTAAAATCTACCAATCAAAAGAGATATTCTTGCCATAACAGTGTAACCAAAGGCTGCACCAAAACCTATCATTATAAATATGATCCCTATTTTTGAAAAAATTTTTAAAGGACCCTTATGTTCCTTGGAAAAGAAAAAGTAAGATAAAACTGTGAATGTTCCTATAAATATTATTAAGGAGTTAAAAAAGTATAGGGTATTAGAAAATTGGGGCAAAAAAGTATCTTTTATCTGATCAAAAATTCTTGCCTTAAAGGTAGGATAAAGAGATAAACCTGCTCCAACTCCCATTAGAAAGGCAATAGGATACCTTATAAGCCATGAATGCTTAGGAAAAAGCAGAGAAAAGAATAAAAGTCCAAAGGTAAGGGGAATAAGATACATAACAAAAGCAAAAAAACTTGAAATTAAATTTATGTCAGGAAATAACTGGGGCCAGATAATTTTATAATAAAAAATAGAGAATTTTTCTGAAAAGGGTTTTATTATAAATCTTAAAATAGCGTTATGCCAGTAAATTGAAGCATAATAACCTGCTGAAACCCCTACAAATAAGTGTTCAGCAAATCTGTATACAGGATTATCCTTAAATAAAAAGGAAAATATAGAAAGGGTTAAAAAAGCGCTTATCCATATCCAGGGATCAAAACTCATTTTTTAGTCCTCCTTTGCATAAAAAAAGCAATGTTACCAAGAATAACAAGAAAGACCATTACAAAATTTGCAAGGGAAATTGAGTTCATCCCCTTTGTTGCAAGATCATAAGCCTTCAATAATTTCTCATACTCAGCAGCACCCCTCATTCCTCCTATTAAACCTATAAACTGTTTACTTCTGTAATAAGGATAAAGTTGAGCTGCCATAACAGCTGTTACTCCAGCTGCTACATTGGCACCATATCTTCCATTTGCGTAAATCATCCAGCTTTCTGGTATTGCTGCTCCTGATATGCTTATAGCAAGTTTAATGTCACTATAATTTTTAACTCCATTAAAAGCAGGAATTTTATCAAAGGGATATCCAAAATAGTCAGATTTAAAAACATTCTTTATATCCTCACCAATTCCTAAAATTGTTGCAGCAACTGAAGGGAAATATCCAAGAAAGACAATATCTTCCCTTTCCTTTAATCCATACTCCTTGATTATTTTATTGTAAACATCGAGAGCAAACCCTGTTCCAGCAGGATATAGAGTCATTATATATATCCTAAGCTTTTTCTTTGCGAGATGCTTTGCAAGAACAAGGGATATTGGATAACATTCTGGTAATACATCAGGTGAATAGTCAAAAGACAATATTACAGGTGTTCCTTCAGGCAGAGCTTCTATAAAATCATAAACATCCTGAACTGGTTTTAAAATGTTTAAAGGTAAAGTAAATTTAAAAAGTAAAGGAAAAAAAACAGCAATTCCAATTAAAAGAAATATTAAAGCTCTCGGTATTTTAAGCAATCTTTCCCATATACTCATTCCAACCAGCTCCTTTCAATTCCAAGCATTATTTTTAAAGATGTCGCAAGAATTCCAAGAGCAATTCCAAGTGTTATGCCCCTTTGAGCAGCAAGATTTGGAACATCAAGAACCCATTGGGCAAAATAAGGTAGACTTTCTGATAAAACATCACCAAAGGAAGTAAGTCCTATCATTAAAACAAATGCTGATAATAAAAGAAGAGCACTTTCAACACTTCTTGCTCTAAAAGCTCTATAGGCAGCAGAAGCCATATAAAAGGAAAGAAGGGAAAAGGTTGTTGCATTTAAAGGAACCATAACAAATTCATAAATTTTATCAAAAATAGAACCCTTTCCTATGCCAAAGAAAATTCCAAGAATCATCATACCGTAAAGGGAAATAAGAGTAACAAGTGAGTAAAAAACATTTTTTCCTTTCCTCACATTTGTAAAATGTCTCCTTGTAAGTGATATAACAGCCATAATTATAGCCATTCCCTGAACTCCCTGAAACCATTCAAGAAGCAAGGTATAAACAGATTTAGAAAGGGGACCTGTAATGAAATATTGAAGGAATCCCAAAAGTCCTATAAAAAAAACAATAAAAAGAGGAACTTGTTTTTTCATTTAGGAAAAATAAAGTTTAAAATATATGATTTACCAATTAAACCGAGAAATCCTCCTAAAATTAGTAAAAATCCTATTATAAGCTTCATAACATCCTGGGCTTTTATAGTTGAAACAAGGACAGGTTCTCCTGATAAGTAAGCACTTGCTGCGTAAAACTCTTCTCCTATTAAAGTATAGTCGCAGGATGTAACAAAAAAGGGGAGTTGTGTTATTGCATCTGTTCCAGCTATCTGAATTGCTCCAGTGGATGTTCCTGTTTCAGCAAGTAAGAGAGATTCAGCCCAGAACATTCCCATAAAAAAATTTGTTGCAGTCTTTTCTCTTACCATTAAACCACAAACACTGGCAGCATATCCAAACTGAGAATCAGTGACATAGAATACAGAATCTTCTTTAAAAAGGTCAGGTCTTCCGATAGAAGTATAAGCCTGTTTTATTACCTCCTTTGCAACTGTGTAAACAACAGGATTTCTGTTTGGGACTATGATATCAGTTTCATACTCCCCTGCTTTTTTTGCTACTCTTGATAAAATATTTAGGGAAGCAATAGTGGCT
The DNA here is from genome assembly GCA_039803925.1 of candidate division WOR-3 bacterium. Classification (NCBI taxonomy): domain Bacteria; kingdom Pseudomonadati; phylum Caldifarciminota; species Caldifarciminota bacterium. Next base: position 224,031 of record JBDRZL010000002.1, read on the forward strand.
ACATCATCAATTGTGGAGAGTCCTGGGACATAAAGAATACTTCTTCCCATTTCAGTTGCCCTTCCTATTGCTTCATCAACTGCTTCAATTCCTGGTATTTTTCTTAAAAAAAGTTTTTCACCTTTTCTTGCTTTTGAAATAAAATAGAGAAGTAAAAAGGTATAGATTATTACTGAAATTAGAACAGATAATTTTTGAATATCAATTCCAATTTCCATTTTAATAAATTCTTTTTATTTCAACTTTATCTTTTAATACTTCAAATATTTTTCCTTTATAAAATAAATCTATCTTAAATTTCAAATATTCTTTTGATTTTATTTCTTTTATATCGTAAACAGGGATTTCAAATATGTAATAATTTTTTTCCTTTTTAAAATTCACATTAAATTCAGAATCATCAAATAGAATCTTAATATTTTTAATTTCAGGTTCTTTTTCAAAAGTTCCTTTAATTTCTATATTACCCTTTATTTTTCTATGAAACTGAATTGGGGTTGGCATTAAATTTATAAAAATATAAACATTCAATTCAAAGTCATCAGGAAGTCTAACCTGCTTGGTGCAACTTATAAAGAAAGAAGAAATAAAAAATATATTTTTTAGCAAAATTTATTCCTCTTTTTGCTTCTTTGCCTCTGCAATTATTTTCTGGGCAAGTTCTTTTGGAACCTCGTCATAATGGGAGAACTTAGCAAAATATACAGCTTTTCCCTTTGATATTGATCTTAAAGCACTTGAATATCCGTGAAGTTCTGCAAGTGGAACATAGGCTTTTATTTTTTGTTTTTTCTTACCATAAGGTTCCATACCAAGTATTCTTCCTCTTCTTGAGTTTAAATCACTCATTACATCGCCGGTTATTTCCTCTGGAACAATTATTTCCACTTCATAGATAGGTTCAAGAATATAAGAATCAGCATTCATCTGAGCATCTCTGAAAGCCATTGAACCTGCTATTTCAAAAGCAATGTTTGAAGAATCAACCGGATGATATTTACCATCATAGAGTTCAACTCTCACATCAATTACAGGAAAACCAGCCAGAACACCTGATTGCATTGCCTTTTTAATTCCAGTCTCAACAGCAGGTATAAAGTTAGAAGGAATTGCGCCTCCAAAAATAGAATTTACAAATTCATATTCTTTTCCTCTTGGTAAGGGTTCAATTCTTATATTACATATTCCATACTGACCCCTTCCACCTGATTGTTTAACATATTTTCCCATTGCTTCTGCCTTTTTTCTTATTGTTTCTCTATAGGGAATTTTTGGTCTTGCCTGGGTTACTTCCACTCCGTATCTCCTTTTCATTTTAGAGACTATTACATTTAAATGAATCTCACCGAGACCCTCAACAATTGTTTGTTTTAGTTCAGGGTTATAATGAAATGAAAAAGTAGGGTCTTCTGCTGTTAATCTTTTCAAGGCTTCTGATACTTTTTCTTCATCCTGTTTTGTTTTTGGAACTATAGCAACCTGAACACTTCTCCAGGGGAATTCTATTTCAGGGTAGATAACAGGATCATCAGGAGAGCATAGAGTATCATTTGTATGTGTATCTTTAAGTTTTACAATTGCTCCTATTTCACCAAGTTTAATTTCTGAAATTTCTTTTCTTTCCTTTCCGAGAACAGAATATAAGGAAGTTGTTTTTTCCCTTAATTCTCTTTTAGGATTTAAAAGTTCCATTCCGGATTTAATACTTCCCCTGAATACCCTCACATAATTTATTTCTCCTAAGTGCGGATCGCTCATTGTTTTGAAAATAAAAGCTACAGTAGGTTTCTCAGGATCAGGCTCTAACATTACTTCACTCCCGTCCTTTTTTCTTCCTTTTCTTGGTGAAAATTCTTCATAGGAAGGGAAATATTCTGATAAAAATTCAATAAATTCATTTATTCCTTTCCCTTCTAATGAATCACCAAAAAATACAGGGACAATAAGGTTTTCTTTTATTCCCTTTTTTAAAGCGGATTTAATTTCGCTTTCAGAAATTTCACCTGTTTCAAGATATTTTTCAACAAGACTTTCATCGGTTTCAACAATTGATTCCATTGCCTCATCTTTTTCCTTGTTCCATTCAGAAGGAACTTCTTCAAAAATTGTTTTTACCCCTTGAAAGGAAGGTCCTTCCCCTAATGGGTATGTGAGAAGTATAAATTTTTTTTCAAAGGTATTTCTTAAGTTATTTAAAATCTCCTTTACATTTACATTCTCAGACTTCATCTTTGTTATAAAAACACAAACAGGGATATTCTTTTCAAAAATTTTTTCTCCGTAAATTTCTGTTCCAACTTCTATTCCTGCTCCTGCATTAATGACAAGGCAAACAAGATCGCATACATGGAGTCCGGAGAGGAATTCGCCCTGGAAATCAAGGAAGCCTGGAGAGTCGAGTAAAAATATTTTTTCTTTTTTATTTTCAAAATGGGCTATGCCGAGGTTAATTGTTATTCTTCTTTCTTGTTCTTCTGGGTCATAATCAAGAATGCTTGTTCCTTCATCAGTTCTTCCCAATCTGCTTGTGACTTTTTGGTTAAAAAGTATTGCTTCACAGAGAGTGGTTTTGCCACATCCAGAGTGTCCTACAAAAAGTACAGTTTTTGCCATTATTTCCTTAATTAATTTTTTACGGGATTGAACCGATTTATATATAAAAGCAAATTATAAATTATAAATTAATTTAAAGGTTTAAGAAAAACCGTAAAGTAAATTTTTTGCTTAAATAAAGGTAAGCTTACTATTTTCATCCAAATATAGATCTTTTTTCTCTCATTAACAACTTTAGAACTCTTTCCCTCATAAGTTTTCAAAACTTAAATCAAAACCTCTTTTTATCATAAAAACAGAGGGTCCTTCATATTTTTTGAAAAACTTTTGTAAAAATATACTTATTTAGGTTATAATTATAATTAAATATGATTAATAAAAACACATTTAAACAACCAGAAATAATTGACCTGAGTCAAAAAGTTAAAGAAGCACAAGAACAGTTAAAAAGATTCTCTAAACTATTAGAAAATCTATCTAATCTTGACCAAGATCGGGTTTTTAATTTTCCTAAGATAAAGGATACACTTTCAAAAATATTAGAGGAACTTCCTAAATTTGAGGAACTTCTTAAATTTACAGAGTATATAAAAAACTTTAAAAATTGGTTAGAGAATTACCAAAAAGAACTTCAAGCAGTGGAAAAAGAGATACAAGATCGATTTGGATGCGAACTTGAGGAAGCACTAAAGGAACAAAACCTCTCACTTCGGGGTCACTACCCTGAACTCAAAACTTGGCTTTTTACGATTGAACTTCTTTTTGATAAGGGTTATGCAACAATTTGGTACGGTCCAAAGCAGGAACGGTTAGCACAATGTAGTTTATCCGTATCACAAGTAACCAAAAAAATTTTTGAATTAAAGAAGCAACTTGGTTCACAAGTAAATGAGGAAGAGTTTTTAAAGAAACTATATTATGCTTATCAGCGAAAGTTGATAATTAAAGGTGATAAAAATGGAACTGCCTTGCCTATTATTGAAATACTCCCAGAAGTAGCTTATTTATTGCAGGAACCGCGTTTTCATAAAAATCCAAAGAAAGAGTATTACAAAAGTTATACTCGTTGTGATTTCAGTTATGACCTTTTCCGAATTCTTAATTCAGAAAAAAACAAGATTTTTAATTGTAGGCTTAGTCTTGTTGTAGCTTCTTTAGCTCATACAAAAAAAAGAGAGGATTTTTTGTGGATTCCTAATGATGAAAAAGGAAATGGTACAGTTTATTCACATTTAAAATTTGAGGAGGTTACACAATGAATAAATTAGAACCAAAAATTGCACGCAAAATCATTGAAATAGTTGGGGGACATGGAATTCCCCCAGAGTATGGAGTTCAATTTTTTACTGTTGGTTTAGAACCCTATCTTTCTGTTATTGAAAATGAATATTTAGCTACTTTTATCAAAGAAGGTGGGTCTACATTTAAGATGGTAATAGGTACTTATGGAGGAGGGAAAACTCACTTTCTTTACTGTGTTCGTAACATTGCTTGGAGTCATAATTTTGCTGTTTCTTATGTATCTTTAAATCCTGATAGTTGCCCGTTTCATAGATTAGAAAAGGTTTACTCTGAAATTGTGCGTAATATTACACCACCTCTCAGACCGGAAGAATTGATATCTGAAAATTACGAAAAAGGAATTTGTAGTATTATACGTCGTTGGTTTAATGAGAAATTTCAGGAATTCAGCAAAGATGGATTATCTGATGAAGATTTAAAGAAGGAACTTTTAAACTACTTGAATAATATTAGAGACATTGAAAGTAGCAGTTTTGAAAATGGGATTAAATCTGCGTTCAAAGCTTTGTTATATGGACAAGAAGATGACTTTAATAAAATTCGCGCGTGGCTAAAAGGAGAATCCTATGATAGAAAAAATCATCAAAAATTTGGTATTTTAGAAAAAATTGATAAAACTAAGGCATTTCCAATGATAAGGTCCTTAACTCAGTGGATTAAAAAAATTGGCTATTCCGGGCTTTTAATTTTGTTTGATGAAGCAGAACCGATGGGAAGTCTCAGCGGAAAACAAAAAGAACACCTTTTAGCGAATCTTCGCCACCTTATTGATGAATGCAGTCGTACTTTTAAGAGTGTAATGTTTTTTTACGCAGTTCCAGATGAAAACTTTCTGGAAGGTGGAAAATTAATTTATGAAGCACTGAAACAGAGAGTTAACACAGTATTTGATAATAAAATTAATCCTTCTGGAGTTAAAATTTATTTAGAAAAATTAGGATACAAGCCTATTGAATTTCTACGTGAAATTGGAAGCAAACTGGCACGAATTTACGAGATTGCTTACAATTATAGGTTTGATAATGCTTTATCTAATAAAACTATAGAATTGGTTGCAGAGAAAGCTTATAATTCCCGCTTCGGGGATATCGGTTATAAACGCGATTTTGTGCAAAGGCTTATTAAAGCTCTTCATTTTCTAAAAGAAAAGGGAAGGCCACCTTCTGAAGAAGAATTATAAGAAGAATTATAAGAAGATATATAAAAAGTTATTATGTTTATAAGAAGAAGAATTACAAAATATATAAAAAGTTATTATGTTAAAAAAAACAATTAGCAAAAATACCCAAAATCTTGATAAATTTAAAGCTAGAAGAATGATTGAGGCTTTCCGTTTTGGCATAGTACCTCATGATTGTCTTGATGATTTCACATTTGGTCGTGAACAGGAAATTAAAAATTTAATGGAGTGGCTTATAGATGATAAAGAAATTATATTAATACTTGAGGGTGGATATGGAACTGGTAAAACACATTTACTAAATTATCTATACTGGCGTGCTTTATACGAAGACTTTGTAGTTGCTTATGCAGATATAGATCTCAGTGAGACTCCTTTTTACAAACCAAAACGAGTATATGCAAAATTAATTCAGTTCTTTAAATTTCAGTCTAAAGTTGATGGACAATTTAAAGGTTTTCGTGATTTTTTGAATGAGGCATTGAAAAAAGGGGTTTTTGAAGATCACAGATATTTTAAGTATTTAATTAAAGGGCCTCAAGATGAAGATAGGGAAGATATATGGGATTGGATTGAAGGACAAGGAGGAATTAGACCTCCTGGATACTCACCTTTCTTCCCTACAATGTACGAATATTCAAATGCATACAATATTTATTGCTATTTGCTTAGTGCTCTGGGTTGGGCATCAAAGGAAGTATTTAAATATAAAGGATTTCTTCTTATTTTTGATGAAGCAGAAACAATATGGTTTGATATTCGCAACCTAATTAAAGGTCGTGAATTTTTAGAAGCACTTTGTCAAACAGCAAAAAATGATCCTGAATTACTCAAGCAGCCTTCCTGGAGTAATCTTTGGTCAAATCGCTGTTATAGATACTCTAATTATATTCCTTTTATTTACAAAAAACCAAGTGGGTTGAAACTTCTTTTTGCTTTTACGGAATTTCCATTTTTTTTCGCCCAGTTTTGTGAGTTTCCGCAAACATTAAAATTAAAATCTTTAGAGGAGAAAGTTCTTAAAGAAGTATTTGAACACATTTATCAACTTTATACTAAAGCTTACAATTTTGATATAAAAGATTCAAAGTTAAAAGAAATGATTTTTAATAAAGTTAAAAAAGAGATACCGAGAAATTGTGTTACAAGATTTTTCATCAAGGGAACAGTGGAAGCTCTGGATTTAATTAGACATAGTCCTGAAGAAAATTTAGAAAATATTTTAAATGAATAGCAATATAGAAACTATTCGTAGTCGTTTGAAATTTGCATGGATGCCTTTCTTTACAAGATTTGGTAAGCTCACCCCTGTTCAAGAAAAAACGATTCCCAAAATCCTTGACGGATTTAATGTTGTAGTTGTATCACCTACTGCTTCAGGTAAAACAGAAGCAGTTGTAGCCCCTGTTGCTGAAAGGCTTAAATCAGAGAATTGGCACAGTCTTTCGGTTCTCTTTGTTTCACCCACACGAGCATTAGCTAATGATATGTTAACGCGGATAGAAGGACCTCTTCAAGATATGAACATAAAAATAAAACTTAAACACGGAGATAAAACTTATTTTAGCTCAAAACTTCCAAATTGGCTTATTACTACTCCTGAATCCCTTGATTCATTAATTTGTCGTCAACCTAAAGTATTTACAAATCTCCGCACAGTAATTTTGGATGAAATTCACATGCTGGATAACACTTACCGTGGCGACCAATTAAGGTTGCTTTTGTATCGCCTTCGTGAGCTTGTATTTAATAGAACTTTCAATATCCATTTATTATCTGCTACTCTTTCTAAGCCTAAGGAAGTTGCCCAGAGGTATGTTAACGAGTTTGAAATGGTTATTGTTAGCGGACAGCGGCGGGAAATAGATTATTATATTGTAGATTCACATGAGAAAGTTTATAATTTAGCAAAACAAAATGTTTGGAAAAAAATTCTTTATTTTTGTAATAAACGCGAAACTGTTGAAGAAGTTGCCAATTTTCTTGGTAAACTATGGCCACCTTGTTTCACTATTGTTGCTCATCATGGAAGCCTCAGCTCTCGAGAACGAAAGGAAGCAGAAATTGTAATGAAGGAAAGAAAAATGGCAATTTGTGTAGCTACTTCTACACTGGAAGTTGGTATAGATATTGGCGATATTGATTTAGTTGTATTAGCAGAACCACCTTATAGTATTTCCTCACTGTTACAGAGAATTGGACGTAGCAATCGTAGAGACAAGATTATCCATGTAATCGCAATAGCGAAATTGGATGAAGAAAGAAAACTGCTGGAAGCAATGTTTAAAATGGCTAACTCCGGTGTATTACCAAACGAGCCTTATATACCAGATCTTTCAGTTGCTATTCAGCAAATTTTTTCTTATCTTTATCAGCACCGTGAAGGTGTGGCAGAAGAAAAACTTTTTTCTCTTTTAAGTCCTATTTGCGCATCAAATGAAATTAAAGTTATTCTGGAACATTTAAATAAAAAAGAATTTATAATGAAAGTTAGAGGATATTGGTTTGCTACCACAAAGCTTATGGATTTAGGTGAAAAAGGACTAATTCATTCTAATATCCCAGATATTGACACTTTTAGAGTAATAGATATTGATTCAGGTAAAGAGATAGGTAAAATTGCCGGTATTTTTGATGAAATATTTATACTTGCTCAACGAGTATGGAAAGTAATTGAAGTTAAAGAAAATGAAATTAAAGTTCAGCGTTTTAAGGGAGATGCATTTCCCCCTTTTTTCAAATCTTATAAAAATATAGGTGCTTTTTTTAATTTTTTACCACCTGAATTGAAATTATTATACAAAAAATGAAAAAAAATCCTGGATATCTAATCATTATTAAAACTTTCATTAAAAAAATTGTCAGTTTGAAACACTATAGAACTATAAAAACTATTGATTTAAATTTATAAAATAAAATATATTTATATTAAGTTATTTAAGGAGGCACTAAAAATGAAACAAAAAGATTTTTCTGCTAATATGACAAAAGAAAAAAAATTTTATAATGCGTTAAAAGATATCTTTGTAGGTGCTGAAATAGAGGGAGAATCCGGGTATATCAACTTGATGAAGATTAAAACGAAGTATTATGAAAAAAATGTATTTACAAAACTTCAAAAGGATATAGAAGAAGCACTAAAACCATTTCCTGAATTTAGGGAAGAACTTTTTGATAAACTTTATACCTTCTTTAGTCGCTATTTCTCTGAAAGTGGCTCAATTTATTTTAGATATACTCCAATCCATCAAAATGTGTATGAGAAGGTTTATACGGATGATAAAGATGTGATTCTTTTCTGGAAAACTCATATGCTTTATTATGTCAAAACTGACAGGTTATTTAAAAACTTAGAAGTAAAGATAGATGGGTTTAAGTTCTTTTTTGATGTTTCTACTTTAGAACATAAAAAAGCATTTGAGAAAAGGGAAATAATTTATAAGTTTAAAGAAAGAAAGGATGATGGAGTAATAGTATTTAATGTCTTTTATAAAGAAGGAAATAAGAAAACGAACATTGAAGAAATTTTAAAAGCCATCAAGAAGGAAGGGATAAAAATAAGTGAGGATACTTTAGAGCGGGCATTTAAGACTTTTGAAAAGCAAAGCGAGGTTGACTATTTCATAAATAAAAATGCGAAAGAGTTTTTGAAAGAACAATTTAATCTCTGGCTTTATCAGTATGTTTTCTCAGGAGAGAGTGAATGGACAGAGAAAAGGATAAAGCAACTTCAGGTTTTAAAGGATATAGCATTTAAGATTATTGATTTTATCTCACAGTTTGAAGATGAACTTGTAAAGATATGGAATAAGCCAAAGTTTGTTTTAAATTCAAACTATGTGATAACTTTAGATAGAATAGCAGATAAAAAAGGTGGAATTACTTTGATTGAAAAAATTTTAAAACACAGAAATATTGAAGAGCAAATTAAAGAATGGAAGGATTTAGGAATTGTTGAAGATGATTTTGATGAAAATGAGATTTTGGAGAATAAATTAACTGGTAAACAATTAAACGAAAAATACAAATTTTTGCCTATAGATACAAAGTATTTTAAGGATTTGGAGCTTGAGATTTTAGGATTATTTGATGATTTAGATAAATCATTGGACGGCTGGTTGATAAAAAGTGAAAATTATCAGGCATTAAATACAATATTACCAAAATTTAAAGAAAAAGTGCAGACAATTTATATTGATCCACCGTTTAATAAAGAACAAGATGCGGATTATTTCTATTCTGTGAAATATAAAGATAGCACTTGGGCAACGATGCTTGAAAATAGATTAAGGCTTGCCAGAAATTTATTGAAAGATTCAGGAAGCATTTTTGTAAGATGTGATTACAATGGAAACTGGATAGTTAGACCTTTGATGGATGAGATTTTTGGGGAAGAGAATTTTAGGAATGAGATTATAGTAAATAGGACTCAGGAATTTTTTAAATTTGCACAAGGATTGAATAAATTCATGGTAGATACTGATACTTTATTTTTTCACACAAAGACTGATAAAGCCCTATTTAATGAAATTAGAATAAAAAGAGAAGTTGAGGAATGGTGGGAACCAACTTTGCCTGGGAAACCGAAAAGCGAAGAAGATAAGTATAGAATTGTTTTAGGTGAAAAGATTAAATGTCCTGAAGGAAGAAAATGGGGGTTAAAACAAGAACAAATTGAAGAGTTAGAAAAAGAAGGGCGAATAAAAATTGAAAATGGAAAAGTTTTGTATGCTCCATTATGGACAACTTTAAAGAATAACTGGACAGACATTCCAGGATATTCAAGAAGATGGGGATTTTTAACCGAAAACTCTGAAACCCTTCTCAAGCGTGTCATAGAATCAACATCCACTAAAGGCGATTTAGTTATGGATTTCTTTTTAGGAAGTGGTACAACAACAGCAGTAGCACATAAATTAAAGAGAAAATGGATAGGCATTGAGATGGGAGAGCATTTCTGGACTATAGTTTTGCCAAGAATGAAAAAGGTTTTGGCTTATGATAAATCAGGAATTTCAAAAGAAAAGGATGTTAAAGAAAAATATAATGAAAACAATGCTGGTGGATTTTTCAAGTATTTTGAGATTGAGCAATTCGAGCAAACATTAAGAAAAGTAAAATATGCTTGCGATGATCCTTTCTTGATGCCGGGAGAAGATCCTTATAATCAATATATTTTCATGAAAGATTTGAAATTGCTTGAAGCTTTAGAGATTGATTATGAAGAAAACAAAGTAAAGGTTGATTTGTCAAAGCTTTATGATAACATAGATATAGCTGAAACTTTATCATGTTTACTTGGAAAGATGATTAGGAAAGTAGGTAAAGATGAAATTGAATTTGAAGATGGAACAAAAATTGATTTGAAAAATTTGGATTATAAGTTAATTAAACCTTTGATATGGTGGAGTTAAGATGAAAGTAAAGGAAAAACAAAAAATTATAAGAGAAGAAGCAATAAAGATTTTAGAAAATATTCCTAATGGTTTAAGATATTCCGAAATTGTAGATGAGATACAAAATAGGTATCCTGATTTCAAAATAAAAGAAATACAATGGGCTGTTTGGAATTTAGATAAAGAATTTCCAGATAAAGTTTACAAACCAGCAAGAGGCCTTTTTAAACATATAAAATTTAAATACTCTGATTCATTTCTTGGTGAAGCAAAAAAAGAAAAATTAGCTGAAAATCAATTCTATAAACCATTTGCAGATTTTTTAGTAAATGAAACAGAAGAGGCTACAAAAGCTATTCCACTCGGCGGAAATAAATTTAAAGATAAATGGGGAACGCCTGATGTTATAGGAATAAAAGAATCATCAAGAGGAGATATTATTCAAGCTCCTACTGAAGTTATTTCTGCTGAAATAAAGTTAGATTCTAATAATTTAATCACTGCGTTTGGTCAGGCTTGTTCTTATAAGCTTTTTTCACATAAAGTTTATTTAGTTATTCCTGAAAATTCTTCACCTGAAGATATTTCTAAATTAGATTCTTTGTGTATGATTTTTGGAATTGGTTTAGTATTATTTGATCCAAATAATCCAGAAAAACCAAAATTTGAGATTAGAGTAAGACCTGTAAAACATGAGCCGGATATTTATTACACCAATAAATATCTCGCATTAATAAAAGATGAGTTGTTTAGATGATTAAAATGATCATCCGTCCAATTCTTGAATCAATGCTTGGAGAAATTAAGTTT